>CAZPZP010000015.1:0-17095 GCA_964591025.1 uncultured Chthonomonadaceae bacterium | reverse complement strand
GACGAAATTCCCTGGCTCCTTGAGAGTGCGAAGCACGGCACGGCGGAACGCCCCCAGCAGGAAATTCATTTCGCTGGACTTATGCACGAGAAATTCATTGTTGCTGTCCAAATCTCGTTGCTGTAAAGTTGCCTCTTGTGCGGGCATTTTAAATACCCGGCACGATGGCGTTCCGCCAAGCGTCCTTCGGACGCGATACGGTAGAGAGATTGTGCCGTCCGAAGGACGGTTGTCCGCAGGACACCGAGACGGGTACTTTCAGTACTCGCAACGACATACGGGTTTAAAACCCCCGATCTCATCGCAGCAACGAGATTTGGACAGCAACAATGAATTTTGCTGGACTCTTGCAAGAGGTCTAATAAGCAAAAATACAACAGAAGTGTTCATCCAACTGACTGCAAGCAGACCCGCAATCGTTCTATCCACACTGTACGAAACTCCAGTGTGGATAGAACGATTGCGATTTTTGATTTGCCCCGTTCTATTTCAAGGGTAGAAATCGGATACAAACGGGCATAGGGACGCTGACTTGCATGACTTCGGTCATTTTGCCGGTTTGCGCGTCGAGTCGGAAGACGACGAGCGTATCGCTGTCCTGATTGGCGGCAAGCAGAAACGCCCCAGTCGGATCGAAGTTGAAGTTGCGCGGCGTTTTGCCCATAACCGATTGATGCCCGCTCGCCTTGAGTGTGCCATTCGGCTGTACGGCGAAAAGGGCAAGGCTGTTGTGTCCGCGATTGGAGACATACACCCATTTGCCGTTGGGATGAACACGCACTTCCGCCGTCGAGTTGCCCGGCTCCTTGTAATCGTCCGGCAGTGTGGAGAGCGTTTGGAGATTGGTCAGCGTTCCGGTTTGGGCATTATACGCCGCGACATTAACCGTCGAGTCGATCTCGCCGCAATAATAAGCGAACTTATAGTCGGGCGAAAACGAAAGGTGGCGCGGACCTGATCCCGGCTTGGTGTCGAGTGTGGCAGGAGTGTGTGGGGTCAGTGTGCCTTTTGTGCTGTCAAGTGCGTAGACATAGATTTTATCCGTCCCCAAATCTGCCGCAAAGGCATATTTGCCGCTTTTGTCGGGATTGATCGAGTGGGCGTGCGGTTCGCCTTGACGGTCTTTGTTGGTGCTGCTTCCCTTATGCTGGACAAAACCGGTTGCCGCACCGAGTTTGCCGTCGGATTCGAGGGGCAATGCGGCGACACTGCCGCCGCCATAATTGGCGACAAGGGCGTATTTGTTCGCCGGATCGAGCGCGATATGGCAGGTTCCGCTTCCCCCTGCCGACTGCCGATTGAGCAGGGTCAAGGCTCCGTTGGCTTCGATGGCATAGGCACTGACAGAGCCGGCGTCTTTGCCCTCGAAATTGCTGATTTCGTTGGCGGCATAGAGATATTTGCCGTTCGGGTGGATGGCGAGAAAGGTCGGGTTGGGCGTTTCGGGACCGGCGACGGAGGGCGTGAGATGCCCCGTCTTGGTGTCCATATCGAAGATGAAAATCCCCTGCTTTTGTTTGTTGGTGTAGGTTCCAATATAAACGCGCATTTTGTTGCCTCGCTTGGGTTGGTTTTGGGCATGGGCGGTTCCGAGTGCCGTCGTGACTGTAAGGAGTCCAGCAAGCAGAAACGCGCCGCGTGTGATAGGTCGCATAGTCTCTCCTGTAAAGAGTAAAAATTCGCAGTCTCTTTTTCAATACAGCGGAAGGAAATTCCTGCGTGAGATTTGTGTTTGACAGAACCGCAACGCCGTGATGGAATAAACTCCTTGACAAAATAGTTTCCTAAGAATATAATAGCGTTTGTTTGGAGTGTTGTCCGAGTTGGTCGAAGGAGCACGACTGGAAATCGTGTAATGGCCCTAAAAGTCATTCGTGGGTTCGAATCCCACACACTCCGCTCCGATTTTCGGGGTCGGGCGCAGAACTGTTCTGTTCCCGACTCCGCTTTGTTTGCCCTAACTGCGGAATCTATGCGCTTTTCCAAACGGATTCTTTTGCGGATGTCGCTGCTTCTCGTAGCGTTGCCGTGCGTCTATTTCGGGGCGGCGAGTGCCGCCTATTACCTCCACAAACGCCACGCCGTTCTGCCGATTCTCGCCAAACGTCCTGCGGCTTTTGCTCCCAATGCCAAAACACGTCTGCTCATTTTCGCGCCGCACTGTGACGATGAAACGCTCGGTTGCGCCGGACTGATCCAGCAGACCCTCGCGGCGGGTGGCAAAGTCAAAATTGTCTTTTTTACCAATGGCGACGGTTTCCGGGTCGCGGTTCAGCGCAACGCCCGTACCATCCAAATCGAACCCCGTGATTATGTCGAATTTGCCGAACTGCGCCAAAGCGAAACCTATACCGCGCTGAAACATCTCGGCGTCGGCAAGGCGGACATTGTGTTTCTCGGCTATCCGGATCGCGGGCTGATGTCGCTCTGGCAGTCGTATTGGACGCCCGATAAGCCCTATACGTCACAGTTTACCCAACGCACCGCCTCGCCTTATCCCGAAACTTACAATCCCAAAGCGGTCTACTGCGGTCAGAATGTCGCGGACGATCTTCGCGCTGTTCTCAACAATTTTCAGCCGAATTGGGTCACCGTGACGCACCCGCTCGATGATCACCCCGACCATGCCGCCGCGTCCGCTTTTGTCACTTATGCGTGCCGAATATTGCAGCACGATTCTGCCCCGAACGCATGGGCGAGAAATTTGCGCCTCGAATACTATTTGATTCATCGCGGCGATTGGCCTCTTCCGATGGGCGATCACCCGACACTGCCGATGGCTCCTCCCGCCGAAATGATGGCAACGGAAACCCGCTGGAATCGGCTCGATATGACCCAGGCGCAAACCCGCACCAAAGCCGAGACGATTGATCTCTATGCCAGTCAAACGGCGATCATGGATCGGTATTTGGCGTCGTTTGCCCGCACCAATGAGATGCTCGGCGGCGTTCCCAGACAGACGCTTTCTTTTGTGCCATCGAACTTTGGCGCGATTAATGGAGACACGGCAAAATGGCAAAACTGCGCCCCAATTTGCCGGAATCCCGTCAATGACAGCATGGTGCGCGACCTACAAGCCGGGGGCGATATTGGGGCTGTCTATGCGTGCCGCGATACTGAAAATCTCTATTTGCGGTTCGAGACGCGCAAAGAGATCACACCGCGCATGGTGTTTGCCCTACAGGTTCGTGCATTCGATAGAGAGGGAAATTCGACGCGGGAAGCGTTTCACGTTGTGGTTTCGCCTTCGGAGAGTTCAGTATTGCCGCAGGGCGTCACGGCAGGAGTACAGGGCAGAACACTGGAAGCGGCGATTCCGGTTGCGGCGTTGACAACACAGAAGAATTGGAAGGCGATTCGGATGCTGGCGATCAGTGGCGATACTGCGATTTCCGGCTTGGAAGTGGACAAAACCGGCATCACGCTTCTCGATGTACCGAGCGAGGAAGCCCGATGAACCGCTTAGGAATCATGGGCGGAACCTTCGACCCGATCCATTTTGGGCATCTGTTCGTTGCCGAAGAAGCCCGCACCGTGTTTCGTCTTGACCGCGTTCTCTTTGTCCCGAACAACGTGCCACCTCATAAAAAACAGCGCGATATTACGGAGCCGCATCACCGTTTTGCCATGACGGAGATCGCGACGGCGACCAATCCGGCGTTTGGGTGTTCGACGAGAGAGCGGGATCGTGCGGGCGCGTCCTATACTGTGGAGACCCTGCAAGCCTTGCGCGATGAACTGCCCGAAACGGAACTGTTTTATATCACGGGCGTAGATGCAATCGCGGATATTTTGACATGGAAACGTCATGAAGAAGTGATTCGGTTGGCGCAATTTATCGCGGCGGCGCGTCCCGGCTACGAGCCGGCGATACTTGCGGCGCGATTGCCGGAAGCATATCTTGGTCAGATTCATGTCCTAAATTCCACCGCGCTCGACATCTCTTCGACGGATTTGCGCCAACGAGTCCGCGAAGGGCGTCCGATTCGCTACCTAACCCCCGATGACGTGGTAGAATACATCACGCGAAACCGACTTTATAGAGAACAGGGAACAGGGAACAGGGAACAGGACACTGGCTTATGAGTATGAAGTATGGTTTCTGCGGAATCCGTTGGGTTATTGCATTGCCCAACGACCTGACCACCTAATTACCTAACTCACCTCTCGCAGCAGGTACTGAAAGTACCCGGCAAGAAAGTACAAGCGTCTTACCTCACCCCCAACCCCTCTCCTGAGAGGAGAGGGGAGTCAATACGAGACAGTGTGCGTCTGAAAGACGCTTGTTTTTTCCAGACGGGGGTTTAAAACCCCCGCTGTGAGAGGTGAGTTACCTAATTACCCAACGACCTAACGACCCAAAGAGGAAACGATTTTATGCCTGAAACAGCAACAGATTTGGAATTGGATGAACTCGAAGAAGAGGAAGAGGACGACGAGTTTTACGACGATGAAGAAGAAGGCGCAGAGCAGCCTTACGTCTCGACCCATACCTCCGAGGACAAGGTTCGGATGATGGCAGCGGCAATGTACTCACTCAAAGGCACAAATATCATTGCCCTCGATCTGCGCGAACTGACGATTATCGCCGACTTTTTTCTGTTTTGCACCGGAAATTCGAGCATTCAGATTCGCTCTATCGCCGACAGAGTCGAGGAGAGACTACGCGAACAGGGCGAACGCAAAAACCATGTCGAAGGTTTCCGTGAAGCGACTTGGATACTCCTCGATTACGGCGATGTGGTTGTTCACGTCATGGCGGAAGATCAGCGCGAGCATTTCAATATCGAAGGGCGTTGGGAGGAGGCTCCCCGATTCGACTTGGAACTTCCCGCAGACGCCTGAACACGGGAATGACAGGAATGAGATTGCGATAGGCGAGGGGTGCGGTGGAATGAATTCCCCGCTATAAAAAATCAATGTCCGCCTTCGCGGACACCTCGAATTACGAGATTGTCCACGAAGGTGGACGTTGCGTTCTCATGAGCGGGGAATTCATTCCACCGCGAAAGCCAGGCAAGACCAATGAATGAACTTTTCAACGGCATCCTTCTTTTTATCGTTTACTTGTTCATGTTTGTCGGACTACCGCTTTTGCTTGTGTCTCCTGTGTTGTTGTTTCTTTGGGGCAAACCTGCCGCACCACGAAGTAAAAGTGTCAGATGGCGCAAGCGAGATGTCAAAGTTCGGGATGATTATGAGGTGCGCGATGTCGGCTGGCTGCTGGATGAATTGCACTATGGCAACCGCCATACCCGCCCGCTGACCTTTGCGGCACTGGCAGAAGTCCTGCCGAGAATGAAGAGTTCCGACGCGCACCGCTTGACCGCACATCACCATACGATTCTGCATACTTTGCTTGATTCGTTCGTATCGTTAGGGCGTGGTTCGGCGCAGGAAGTCGCCTTGTGTTTGGGTATTCTCAAGGCGTTGGCAAATATCGGGGAAGCGGGCGACGAGTGGCACGTTCAGAATTTGGCGTTGTCGGCGCGGCTACCTCAAATTCGTGAGGCAGCACTGGCAACCCTGCCCGTTTTGCAAGCGCGAATCGTTTACAGCGACAGCATTCACTCTCTCTTGCGTGCTTCGGAACAGCCAACGGTCAACGCAGACAATCTGTTGCGTCCTGTCCAAGAGCGGGGAGACGCCCATCCCGAATCACTGCTGCGTCCGAGGTGATTGGGAAATTAGGTTATTGGGTTGGTAGGTCATTGGGTTCGGGTACGTGATCTTTACCCGCTCTTTCCACACCCGTATAAGGACTTAGCGAATGCGTGTGGCGATAGTTGGCGGCGGAGCCGTCGGGAATATGGCGGCGTGGCGGTTGGCGCGATATGGAGCCGAAGTTCTGCTGCTCGAACAGTTCGCGCTCGACCATGATCGCGGCAGTTCGTATGGCGACAGCCGCATTATTCGGCGCGTCTATCCCGATGGGCTGTATACCGAACTGATGGCGGGGGCATATCCGCTCTGGCAAGAATTGATGACGCAGACGGGCGACGACACACTGTTCGTGCAATCGGGCGGTCTGTATTTCGGAGACGCCAACCACCCCGACATTCACGCCGCACAAACAGCACTGCTCCAAAACGATGTTCCGCATGAAATCCTGACCCCGAACGAATGCGCCCGCAAGTTTCCCGCGTTTCGGCTTGCCAACAACGAAGTCGCGATTTCCGAGCCGAGTATGGGTTATGCCCGCGCCTCGAAATGTGTCCGCGCCGCTTCCGCTCTCGCCCACGATTCCGGCAAGGTCAAAACGCTGTACGATACCCGCGTGACGCGCCTCGAACCCGGCGGCAAATTAGGGGGCGTTCGTCTTTGCTTGGATAATGGACATACCCTGCAAGCCGACGCCTTGATTCTCTGTGCCGGAGCGTGGACGAACACGCTTCTAAAGCCGTTCGATGTACAGATTCCACTCAAAATCACGCGGCAGGTCTATTTTCATCTCCTCCCCAAAGAAGCCAATGATCCGCAGTTCGCGCCGGGTGCGTTTCCCGTTTGGATCGATGCCTCCACGTTGTTCTATGGTTTTCCGCGTCTCGGCGATGTTCCCGGCGTCAAACTGGCACAGCATACGCACGGCGCGGAAGTTCACCCCGATAGGGTCAACCGCACGATCACGCCCGACGACGTGCGCCCGACACTGGAATTTGCTGCCGAACGGTTTCCGCGCCTCAGCCAAACGGTGGTATATGAAAAAGTCTGCCTCTATTCCAACACGCCCGACGAGGATTTTGTCATTGACGCGATCCCGAATCTGCCGAATGCGTTTGTGTTCAGCGCGTGTTCCGGGCATGGATTCAAGTTCACGCCGCTCATGGGAGAAATCGCTGCCCGCCTCGCCACCGAACAAGAGACTGGCTACGACTTAACCCGATTTCACTACCCGACAGAAAATTGAAGTGTGCAGTTCGGTGGTAATCGAACAGCGACCCACAGCGAAAGACCTGAGCGTTGCCCTCCTCATCGGCATAGCAAGCGTCTCCGGTATGATGCTCCGCCGCCGCAAAAAGTAAGGATTAGGGATTAGGGAACAAGGAACAGGAAAGACAGCGCGATTGGGTATACTGCGTGTATCTCAACCAACCTATTCAGGAAGCAAGGTCTTCCCTGTTCTCTAATCCCTACCATGAACACACTTTACTATGGCGACAACCTCGAAGTCCTGCGGAAATATGTCAAAGACGAGACGATTGACCTCTGCTATATCGATCCTCCCTTCAACTCCAAGCGAAATTATAACCAGATTTATAACAACATCGGCGGCGAAGACAGGGCGCAGGCGCAAGCCTTTGTGGATACGTGGGTGTGGGACGCCGAAGCCGACAGGGGCTATACCGAAATCCTTGCCAACGACAGCGGCAGGTTCGCCACCCAAACCGTTGACCTCATCAAAGGGCTTCAACCCGTCTTGAAGCGCGGCAGTCTGCTCGCCTACCTCGTCAGTATGACCCTCCGCATCACCGAGATATACCGCGCCCTCAAGCCCACCGGCTCCTTTTATCTGCACTGCGACCCCACCGCCTCCCATTATCTCAAGATTGTCCTTGACGCGATTTTTGTTTCAGGCGGCGGCGATTACAAGAATGAGATAGTATGGACGCGCACAAATGCTCATAACGTCGCCTCGAAATACTTTGCCCGCGTCCAAGATATTATTTTCTTCTATGCCAAAACGGGCAACTATATATGGAATGCTCAGTATACTGATTTCTCTCCCCAACAACTCAAAAGATATAGTTATGACCCCACAACCGGGCGTATGGTCACGGGACAAGATTTGACTATGACCGGAAACGCGAATAGGAACTTTACGTGGCGTGGAAGTACCCCGCCGCCTCATCGCGGTTGGGGCTTTTCAGAGGAACAACTCGAAGCACTTTGGGAACAAGGGCTTATACTAACAAAAGAAGATGGAACTCCTCGTCTTGACGGACGCAAAGTCTTTCTTGATGATAAGTTGGGTAAGCCTATAGGTACAGTATGGTCGGATATTGAGAGAATCGGCAATACTTCCGGTGAGCGTATGGGATACCCCACTCAGAAACCCGAAGCCCTCCTTGATCGCATAGTCCGCGCTTCCACCAACGAAGGCGATACCGTCCTCGACGCTTACTGCGGGTGCGGCACAACCGTTGCCGTCGCCGAGCGACTCAAGCGCAACTGGATCGGTATAGACATCACCTACCAGAGTATTTCCCTCATTCTTCGCCGCCTCGAAGGGCAATATGGCAAGGCGGTTCTCGATACCATCAAACTCAACGGCATTCCGCAGGATATGGACGCCGCCCGCGCACTCGCCCACAAACAAGATGACCGCGTTCGCAAAGAGTTTGAGAAATGGGCAGTCCTCACCTACAGCCAGAACCGCGCCGTTATCAACGACAAAAAAGGTGCGGACGGCGGCATAGACGGCATCGCCTATACCCTCACCGGCAAAGACGATAACGCCAAAATCGTCTTTCAAGTCAAAAGCGGTAATGTCGGGCGCGGCGATATTTCCAAGATGAACAACGACAGGCAGCGCGAAAATGCCGAACTCGCCGTCTTTCTCACTCTCGCCGAACCCACCAAACCTATGAAGGACGAGGCGAACGCGGCGGGCTTCTATACCCACCCGCTCATGAATATCAATTATCCCCGCGTCCAAATCGTCACAATCAAAGAGATGATCGAAGAGAACGCACGCCTCACTATTCCCATGGGTCTCGACGTTCTCAAAATTGCCAAAGCCGCCGAAGTCGCCGCCGGACAGGAGACACTGGATATAGAGGACAGTGACATATAGGAGGCAAACCCCTCATTCCCGACTCTTCTCCCCTCTCTGTTCGTTCCTCACTGGGGAGAAGGGAGTCTCATTATTGAGAGAAAGCGCAATAACGAGGGATTTTTCTCCCTCTCCCCTCGACGCAGAAGGAACAAATGGAGAGAGTCAGGGTGAGGGGAAATCTCTTGGTATAAAAACCCATGAAGGATATTCCCCGCCCGCCGTCGAATAATCTCCTACAGCCAAACTGTGCGCCCCGTCCCTGATGCGTTCAGGAAGGGGGCGCAAACTCTCAGGAATGGGGCTTAGACAATTCTCCTCCTCCCTGAAACCTCTCGCCCCTCCAGCAAATTGTTTGGGAAGGGGGCGGGAATACTTCTCCCCGTCCGCAGAACTCTTGCAGACACACCGTACCTATTGAGAGGACATACCATGCCCGATGCAGACTATATGCCCAAGGCAGACGCCGACTTTGCCGTATGGCTCCAGAACTTCGGACTCAAAGTCACCACCGTCTACAACACCACCTTTGGCTTGACCGTAGGACAGATCACCGCCATTCAGAACGATGTCACGATGGCACGCTATCTCATCAACGACTATCTGGAGGCTTTTAAGACCGCCACCGAAGACCGCGTCGCCTATAAAACTCTCATCGTCAACGGAACCATCGGGCAGGTTGGCGGAGCCGTTCCCAGTGCCACTATCGCCGTCCCCGCCGCCCCTGTCAACGTCGTCGCGCCCGGCGTCAAAGCCCGTATCCGCATCCTCGTCAAGCAAATTAAGGCGAACAGTGCCTATACCGTCGTCATCGGCGAAGACCTCGGCATCGTCGCGCCCGCACCACCCATCAATCCCAATCCCAAGCCCCAGGGCAGCGCAATGGCACTCACCAAATCGCAAGTCCAACTCAAGTTTGTCAAAGGGCGATATACCGGCGTGCAAGTCGAAAGCAAGCGCGGCGCGGAGACCCAATGGAGCGTCATGGGCAGCTACTTCCGCAGTCCCCTCGTGGACGAACGCGCGCCGCTCGTCGCCGGGCAGCCCGAAGTCCGCAGCTATCGCTATACCTATCTCGACGGCAACGATACGGTCGGGCAAGCGTCCGATACCTTCACTGTTACCACCACGCCGTAACATTTGAAACGCGGTTTGGGTAGGGAAACGCAGACGGTGTTTTTTGCCGTAGAGAGGCGTAAAATGGGCTGTTACTTCCTGCGATAGACCCATCAAAACAGACAGAGAAATTGGGGTTGAAACCTTATTCCGACTCTGCAATGTTCCGTCTGCGCGGACTCCATACGGATTTGGAGGTATCATAAGGAGGCAAATGACGCGGCGATAACGACGCGCCGCATACGATACATCGAGGAGAACACGAGGATGCCCAAAGTTTTAGTCAGCGATCCCATAGCGGAAGCCGGGATCGCTTTATTGCGTCAGATTCCCAATACGCAGGTGGATGTCAAACTCGGCTTGAAGCCCGACGAACTCAAAGCGATTATTGGCGAATACGACGCGCTCGCCGTTCGCAGTGAAACCAAAGTGACCGCCGACATTCTGGCGGAAGCGAAAAAATTGCAGATCATCGGGCGTGCCGGTGTCGGCGTAGACAATATCGATGTGGCGACTGCGACCCAGCGCGGAATCGTCGTCGTCAATTCGCCGGAAGGCAATACGCTCGCGGCGGCGGAACTCGCGGTTGCATTATTACTCGCTCTTGCCCGCAAAATTCCGCAAGCCGATGCCAGTTTGCACAGCGGCAAATGGGAGCGCAAGAAGTTTGTCGGAACGGAAATCTACGGCAAAACCGTCGGCGTCGTCGGGCTTGGCAAAATCGGGCGCAGTGTCGCCCAGCGCATGAAAGCCTTCGAGACGACTGTTATCGCGTATGACCCGTTCGCCACCGAAGAGAGTGCGCGGCGTATCGGCGTCGAACTCGTTTCGCTCGATGAGATTTACCGGCGCAGCGACTTCATTACGCTTCATGTTCCGCTCAACAACGAGACTCGCGGCATGATCAGCACCGAGCAGATCGCCACAATGAAAGACGGCGTTCGCATTATTAACTGTGCGCGGGGCGGGATTATTGACGAGCAAGCCCTTGCCGATGCGGTCAAATCGGGCAAAGTCGGAGGCGCGGCGATAGACGTGTTCGCGCAGGAACCCGTCGATCCCACGAATCCCCTTTTGAGTTTGCCGGAAAATGTCGTCACGCCGCATTTGGGAGCCTCCACCGAAGAGGCGCAGGTCAACGTCGCGATAGATATTGCCGAGCAGATCGCCGACGTGCTGCAAGGCAAACCCGCCCGCAGTGCCGTCAATCTGCCGTCCGTGACCGCTGATGAGATGGCGCGTGTCGCTCCGTATCTGGTTCTCGCCGCCAAACTCGGCAGTCTGCATACCCAACTCGCCCGCACGACAAGCGGCGAAGGACGCCCGATCAACAGTGTCGAAATCACGTTCGGCGGCGATTTCACGGGCGTTCCCACCGAATCGATCACCCGCGCCGTCTTGCAGGGCTTGATGACTCCGATTCTCGAAGACCCCGTCAATCTCGTCAACGCGCCTGTTTTGGCGGAAGCACGCGGCATCAAAGTCACCGAATCGTTCAATAAAAGCGGCGGCGAATTGTCTCATCTGCTGACGGTTCGGGCGCATTTTCCGGGCGGAGATCGCACTTTGACCGGAACTGTTTACGGTCAGGAACTTCGCATCGTGACGATTGACGGCTACCGCGTCAACATTCGCCCCTTCGGTCACATGATCGTCACTCAGCATACGGACGCGCCGGGAATTGTCGGCAAAGTCGGTTCGCTTCTCGGCGACAATCGCATCAATATCGCCGGGATGCACGTCGGGCGCGAGTCCGCCGGTGGTCGCGCCGTCATGGTTCTGCTCACGGACGACGCGCTTTCTCCCTCCTTGCTGGATCAAATCCGCACGGTTCAGGGCATGGAAGCCGCGCTCTTCGTCACGCTGTAAAAGAGGAAAATCTATAGAACCACAGGGGACACAGGGACAATGCAAAAACATTGATCCACGAAAGAACACGAAAAAGACACGAAAGACCAATCCAAAATTCTTGAATTGATCTTTGTGTTCTTTGCTTCTTTGTTGTGGAATTGTCCCTGTGTCCCCTGTGGTTTTTATGGATTGTCCTGTTCCCTGTCCCCTATCTCCTGTTCCCTACTCTCCTCTTCTTTCTCCTCGGCGGTGGGCGGCGTTTTGCCATCGAGGAGGCACGCGATGTTCATATCGCCCATCATATTGATCACGGTGCGGCAGCGATCAAGGAACCAGTCCACGGTGAGGAGAATCGGGATATACTCGACGGGAAGTTTGACGGCGGTAAAGACGAGGGTCATGGTGACCAGTCCGGCTTCGGGAATGCCCGCCGCCCCGACTGCCGCAATAATTGAGGTCAAGACGACCATCAACTGCTGTCCAAGCCCTAATTGCAATCCCACGACTTGCGCGATAAACAACGCCGCCATCGCTTCATAGAGAGCGGTTCCGTCGTTGTTGAAGTTGCTTCCGACGAGTGCGCCCATACTCGCCGATTCGCGCCGCAAACCAACGCGGTCTTTGAGGCAGGAATAGGTCACGGGCATTGTCGCTGTTGAACTTGCGGTTGAAAACGCCATGACCATCGCATCGCGTGCGCCACGAATCAGTTGCATCGGACGCACCCATGAGCCGGTTCGGACACGCAGGAGATAGTAACCCGCTTGGAAGAGCAGAGCGATCAACACGGCGATCACGAACTTGCCCAACGACTGAAACGCACTGAACCCCTTGACGCCAACAATGCTGGCAACCACCCCGAACACGCCAATCGGCACAAGGTCAATGATCCAGTGCAGCACTCGCAGCAACGCTTTCATCGCCAAATCGAGCAGGCTCATAAACAACGGAAACGCTTTTTCTTCGCGCAATGAGCGGAACGCCAAGCCGAACGCCACCGCGATAAAAATCACGCCGATCACTTTCGCGTTATCGCCCAACGGTCCCAAGAGACTTTTCGGGACATTATCGAAAATCTGCGCGACGATGTCTGGGTTTTTGGCTTCAGCGGATGCCGGTTTGCCGAGAGTGGAGCCAGTGCCGGGCTGAATGACGTTGGCGACTGCCAGACCGAAAAAAATAGCGACAATCGTATTGAGGATTAACAGCCGAATCATTCGGAACGCCGTTTTGCCCGTCAGATTGGCGGTGATCAGAGCATTCATAACCGCGATCAAAATCAGCACGGGAGCCATCGCACTGAGCAAACGCAGGATCATTTTGCTCGGTAACTCGAACACTTCGGCGCGTTCTCCCATGAGTTCGCCGACAATGACACCCAAAATCAACGCCCCTACGATGCGAAGATAAAGCGGAGTTCGGTGCCAAAACGCGAAAAAGCCGTGTTTCGGCTCGTTGGGGTCATGCAATGCGGCGGAAACTTCCATGTGATGGATTGTCCTTCTATAGGAGAACGCGAACCAGATTCGGAATCGGATTGACAATGCAGGGCAGCATCGTTGGAATCGCCTTATCGAACGTAACCAGCGTCGCGTTGTGTGCCTGACATAAACCGAGCAGATAAATATCCGTCAGTTGCTTGTACCCTTTGACTTCGGCAAGATTGAAAAGGGTTTCATGGCAAAAAGCAATACTGTCATACCAAAACTGATGCTTGTCGCCTGCATTGGTGATGCCAATACATAATCTGCCCGCTGCTTCGTAAGTAGTTAGTTTTGTATTGGAGTTGATCGGATTAGCAAGCACACGCACCACGCCGTTTTGAGTCAAGGGACAGGTTGCCCATTCAGCGCAACTCGCAAACCACTGTACTGCCCTTGAGTGATGCCCATGCAGTGGATCGAACAGTGCCACCAAAACATTGATGTCGGGAAATTCTATCATCGGCTAAAAATCTTCCCCCAAAAGTTCTTTCACTCTGTCCAGCGTCATCTCTGTCCCGCCTTCAAGGATAGGCAGCAAAGGTATCCCATGAAAAAATACGGTGTCATCAGGCAGAGCGAGCGAATGTTTCGGCGGGATTTCGTACTCTTCGTCCAATATCTGCTTCACTTTTTCCAAAGTCACTGGTTCTCTCCATGGGCTGTCAGGGAGGAGAGGAATACCGTTGTAACAGACAGCATTTCCGGGATAAGTTGTCGGTCTCTTTCGGATCGTCTCTTCATCTTCTTCGACAAGGGTCAATTTGATTCTCTGCTCTTCGCTCTGCTTATTGAAGTAGGAACGGAGCTGTTGTTTTGTGCCTTCAATCACCGTATCAGCCATGGGTTTTCTCCTCTTGTACCAAATTGGTTCTAATAGACCTCTTGCAAGAGTGTTCGGGTACAGGAACGTACCCGACTCAAGTACAGTCGTCCTACGGACGAAACCCTCCCCTACAACGTGATCACTCTCAAGAGAGGATTTGCGTCCGCAGGACGCCTGTTTTTCAGCCGGGTACGTTCCTGTACCCGAACACTCTTGCAAGAGGTCTATTATATCACATCATCTCGTTCTCGTCGGGCGGGACGTTGGAAGAGAGAACGCGATAGGGATGCACCGGAATCGTGATGCCTTTGACCGCCACCGGATCGCCCTCCGTGACCTCGAACGTATTGCCGAGCATGACAAACACTTCCTCGCTGATGATAATTTCGCCGCCGAGTGCCAGCGTCTGCAAGCGTTGACTGATCACGACAGTATGCCCCAGTGCCGTATAGTTGACTTTGTCCGGCGGCATTCCCACCAACCCGACAACCGCCTCGCCATAGTGCAAGCCGAAGCCGATTCCGAGAACCGCTTTGCCCTCTTTTTGGAGTCGTGCCGAGACCGCATCCGCCGCGTGTTTCATGGCAAGCGTGGCATGAACCGCTTTGATGACGCCCGCGTGCGGGTCGTCGCCGATACGGAACAATGCCATCAATCCGTCGCCCGTGTATTTGTCCAGAATGCCGCCGTTTTCGAGCAAGGATTGGGTGATCGGCGACATATAAGCGTTGATAATTTCGACGACATTTTCCGGGCTGTTCTCTTCGGCGAAACGGGTGAAGCCGCGCACGTCGGCAAACAGCACGCAGAGCCACTGCCGCCGTCCCTGCAAGCCGAGTTTGCCTTCCGGGTCTTCAAGGAGTTCCTCTAAAAATTCCGGCGCGACAAGGCGATCCAACAGGCGGCGGTGTTCGGTGCGAACGCGCTGTTCCATTCCAAAGGTAAATTGTGTTACGAGGAGAAACGTCCCCAAACACGCGGCGGTTGGCACAACGGGATCGAACCAAATTCCTTCGATAATCATGCCGATACACAGCGCGGCGATCACGACGCACGCGACGGCAAACCGCCAACCGGCATGAAGCGGCGGCTTGCGAACGCACCAATGCCCGACGCCTGCCGCTAAAAGCAGAGTGATCGCCGCCATCGCCGGATTGCTGACACGTCCCAGATATTCGCCGGAAAGAAGCATGGCTGTCGCGTAGGCAAGAAGTTCGTTGGACGCCATATTCCCAACCGGCGTTTCTCGCGTAAAGGGTGCAAAAGTATCCAAGATTACAATTTTGTCGCGCAGATAGTCTTTGGGCTTGAGCCAACGCCCCGCGCCCGCCGTGCCAGGTTCTTTATCGGTTGTCGGCAGGAACGCGGGGCGATTTTCGAGAACGTCGCGGTACGACATTCGGGTAAAATCGTGTCCGGGTTCGGCGTCCTGAAAATCAATGACGATACGATTTATCGCGATTAAGGGAATGCGCCGCCCTGAAATCATGACGTGATCGGACAGGGCTTCTTTCATTCGTGAACTGTCTTCCGGCAGGACGGAGACAACAGAGAGCGCGGTCACCGCAACGGGCGGCGTTACTTCCAGATCATCGGTTGAGATCACGCACAATTTTGCCGTTCCAAACGAGCCGATTCCGTAGCGGCATTGATACCGCGCCCATTCGACCATCTTGCGATTTATATTTGCCGAAGCGGCATTCTCGCTTGCTTCATCGGGATGAATCAATGCCACTTTGCCGGAACTTTTGATGGCACGACCCAGTTGGGCAACATCGCGGCGGCTGTGTTCGATGGTTTTGCTACTAATGGGAAGAGTATCCCGGAGGCGATAATCGCGGGCTGACCGTTGCGGCTCCAATATCGGCATTGGCAGAACGATGAGTGCCGGACGGTGCGGGGTGAGCGCACGAATGATGCGGGCTTGGGTCGCCGTCTCGGAAGAGTTTGCTTGCTGGGCATTGTAGAGAGTGGCAGTGTCCATCTCCAACAGGACAATTTTGCGGCGTGCGGCGCGAATAGCATTGACCTGCGCGTTCATTTTTGCCTCTGAGCGCACAAACGACATCCGAAAATCGGAATTCGGATTTAGCATATATCGTGAGGTTGTGTTGCGTACTTGAATCAGAGTGGCAAGAAGCGGCATTCGTATTCCGACCAAAATTCCGAGCCATGTCACAAAGAGTATAATACACGCGGAAAATGCGCCGAGTGCCGCACCTCGCAAATCAACGGTACGAACGGTTCCGTTGCGGCGGCGTGATTGCCAGATAAGGCGTCGCTCCATACCGGCAATCAGTGCCTGAATTTTGAGATTGAAACTCGCTTGACTCTCCTTCCGGCTCCAACGCAGGGCAAGAACCGGAATAAGGAAAAAGATGCCGACGGCGATCTCTTCAGGAGGGCGCACGTTGATCAGCAATTGCACAACAAGGAACACCGCCCCAATCGCCCACCAAATGGCGTTGACTCCGCGCTGTGCCGCGCCGCTGTGATCGGGCTGTTTGTGTCGTGAACTCCATGCGCTGAGTGCCGCGCCGTACAGACTTACGGGCAGCGCAAGCACAAAAAATAGAGGCAGGAGAACGAACAGCGAAAAGAGAAAGATAGCGGCAGTCGGTGATGCCAAGTTTGTTGCTTCGGAGAACGCCGCACCCGAAAGAGAGACAACACAAAGCGTGCCGACTATCGCGAGAACCAGCGACCAGCGCAGTGCCAGACTGCGAACCTGCAAGATCAGGCGCGGATGCCCGATGCCCCAAAGCGAGGCTATTGTGCTGACTGCCATGGCGTAGATGGCAATAAAAGCGACAGTTATCCCGCGCAGCGGTTCGGAGCCGACAATAACGCGCAGGAGTAGCAACGCCCCGATCCACCACAGCAGACGCACACTGCGGCGGGGATGCGAGCGGTAATTCAAGATATTCTGCAAGAATTGGCGCAGTTTCGCCATAGGTTTGAGTTTCACCGATAATTCTATTAGACTTCTTGCCCTAGTCGGGTAGAGATCACGTACCCGCCTCAAAAACAGAGGTCATGCGGACGAAA
>CAZPZP010000014.1:8155-18394 GCA_964591025.1 uncultured Chthonomonadaceae bacterium | reverse complement strand
TCTCTCCTCACAAAACACAAGGGAACGTCAATAATGACGCTCCCTTACATTATATACCAACAACTGTCATTTACGAGGACACATTTCGGACGAATTTCACGGGGTTATCTTCCACGCAAACCGATCAGCGTCTCCACTTCCGCGATGGAAATGTCGGTTTCGCGGGCAATAGACACCATCTCTTTGCCAGCATCGGCGAGGGCAAAAACCTGCTGTCGCCGTGCCGCCATACCGACAAGGGCAACCGCTTCGGCGACGGCGGGCGTTGTCGTAATTTTGCCTCTGCGTGTTGTCGGTTTTGTCGTAACTGCCGTTGCCTCCGAGTACGTGCCGTCAGCAGTTTTGGTGCGGCGCGGGGCTTTTTTGGGAGATTCTACAGCAAAAGAGGGGACGGCAGAAACTGCGAGTGGTGCGAATCCCTCCGTCAAAAACTCTTGGTGCGGAGCGGGTATCGGGGTGTATAACGTCTCGTCGGCTTCGCTGATTCGTGCTTCCAACTCCTGCATCAACGCCTGAGCGTTGCGGCATTGCGTCTGCAATTGCACCAATGCCGTATCGCCCGCCGTCTCAATTTCGTCCAAAAGCTGCTTGATCTGCGATTTCAAGGAGCGCAGTTCGCCCAAAACCGGAGTTTCCGCCGCTTTTGCCGACAACTCTGCCTTTGCTTTCTGAAAGAGAACCCATCCGACCGCAAGCATCAAAATCTGCATTGCCAAAACGACTGCCTGCCATTCCATAATAAGCGATTCCTCTCTCAGCAAAACAGTTCATTGTCGGCTTGAAGATAGCCGTGCAATCGTAAAACCGCTTGCGTATGCAGCTGATAGACCCGTGACTCGGAGATTTCCAGTACGCGCCCGATCTCCTTGAACGTCAAGCCCTCGAAATAGTAGAGCGAGACGACCAAACGCTCCCGTGGCGGAAGACGATCAATCGCTTTGCCCAGCATCCGTTTGCGTTCGTGCATTTCGGCTTCGGCGGAGGGAACCGCGTTCTCATCCTGCAACATATCGGCGAGCGAAATCTTCTCGTTGCCTTCGCCGCCGACCAAAATCTCTTCCAGTGAATGAAGCGAAGTGCGGCTTGTATCCACCAGCATCCGCTCATACTCTTCAATGGTAATCTTGAGTTCGTCCGCCATCTCTTGCCGTGTTGCGGGGCGTCCAAGACGTATTTCCATATCGAGGAGGAGGCGATCTATCATCTTCACTTTTTCGCGGATCGAGCGCGGAACCCAGTCGTCCTCACGGAGCATTTCTAAAATTGCGCCGCGAATCAGGGCGATGGCATAGGTCTCGAATTTGACCTGCCGCGTGGTATCGAACTGATCCACTGCCTTGATCAATCCCAAAACGCCCGCACTGACGAGATCGTCGCGCTCCATGCTCGGCGGCAAATTGCTGATCACGCGCCCTGCGGTGATCTTGACTAAGTAAGAAAAATGACGAATTAGGCGATCTCGCGCACTGGGGTCTTCACATTCCTTGTAACGCCGCCATGAATCTTGAATTTCAGATGAGGTCATCAATGTTCCACTTCCTCTATGTTGGGGAGTACCCTGCGAATGAATTCCTTCGCTTTACACACTCAAAAAGCATTGCCCTAAAACGATAACCTACGCCGCTTCGTCGGCACGAGTATCAAGGTGGTCGTCCAGCAGTTCGCTGACCGAAGTCCCCGGCACGATCACATCGAGACTGCCATGAGTCGCGTGCGAATCCTCACGGGGAGCATTGAGATGCGCCTCGATGAGAGCATAGCGCAAGATCAAGCCGAAGCCCGCGAACACCAAAAATGCCGCCGTCGCTTTGATAAAGCACGTTCCGGGCGACGTGCCGCTGACAAGACCGATGAATGCCACCAGCATTGCGGACGACGCGCCTAAAATTGTGGGCAATTGCGGAGTCAAAGTCTTCAACGCGAGAGTTCCTGCTGTTTTCCTCAAAAGTTATCGCCGGGAGAAGAACCCGCGCATTTTCTGCATCAAGCCGTTGACGCCGCCCTGAGAGGAGTGCGTCGAGCGATGATAACCAAGCCGCGACGCAATGCGTCGAATTCCCTGCGCTGCCTCCGAGTTTGGCTGACTGAGCATTAGCGGTTGCTGAAGTCGCACTGCTCTGCCGACGCTGCTATCCATCGGAATCGTGCCGAGATGCTCCAATTCGATGCCCAAAAACTGACGGACAATCACGCCCATCCGGTTGGCAACTGCCTCACCCTCTGCCTCCGACTGTGCCATATTGACCACAAGCATTATGCGGGCAGTCGGGTTTTCAATAGACGACACTTTGATCGTCGCATAGGCATCGGTGAATGCTGTCGGTTCCGGCGTTGTCACGACGATGATCTCTTCGACAGCGTTGAGGAATGCCAGCGTATTGCGTGCCAATCCTGCGCCCGTATCTATAACAATCACATCGGCGAGCGAGTCGAGTTCGGACAGACTGGCGATAAACCCCTCGCATTTCTCCACTTCGAGATTGGCAAGTTCCGCAATCCCTGAGCCACCGCCGATGATCTGAATGCCGCCCGGTGCATCGTGCAACGCCTCACGTATGGATATTGTTCCTTCCATAACGTGTTCGAGATGATAGCGCGGCGAGACGCCCAGCACCACATGAAGATTTGCCAGCCCCAAGTCGGCATCGAGAACGACGATGCGCTGCCCCGACTGCGCCATCGTGATAGAGAGACTAGTCGAGAAATTGGTTTTGCCAACTCCGCCCTTACCGCTGGTGACGGCGATCACTCTCGCCCGTCGTGACACTGCTGCTGGCGCGTAGGGAGAGGAGACCACTGCGGGCGTGCTGAGAGCGAAGAGTCGCTGTGTGGCGGCAATTGCCTCCTCGCGGACGCCCGGAGGAGTCAGCACATCGGCAAGCATCGGCACAGTCGCAGCGGGCTGTTCCTCAAGAAAAAGGGTCTGATTGGTCGCCGATGGGAACGCCGGAACGCGGGTATCGCGTCGCGCCTGATCCACAAGGGTACGCAGACCTTGAGCCTGGTCGGGCATAGCAGCTCGTCTCCCCGCTCTGTTCTGTTTCGCGCACAGGGGCGAAACATGAACAAAAGCGTCTTTCGGGGCAGGGTGGGATACAAAACTGACGCGAGTTTTCAGCCTGAGCCGGAAACTGCTGTCCCTCTAATTGTCGGCAAGAAAGTATAGCATTCTTACCCGTATTTTTGAGAATTTTTGCACTGTGTTCGGAGCATTGCGTCCTCTGTACGGTGTGGAAATACACCTTGACAATTTTTCGCGTCAATGTTACACTCACTCTATCCCAATCACATCACTCGCTTCTGTGATTGGAGGCACAGTATTTTTGTGCCGCTCTCCACTGGAGTTTTTGCGAGAAGCCACGAGAACAATGTTGGTAGAAATTTTCGCCCATATCGCATTAAGGAAGAATGCTCTTTATGGAGAGCGTTTGGTCTGGCTCCTTCGACGCAGTGCTGGAGATAGAGAGGAGGTTTTTATTATGTCGCGCCCCTCACGCAAATTATCAGTTATGAATAATCTGCACACCTCACGACGCGGGTTTACTTTGGTGGAATTGCTCGTTGTTATTCTCATTTTAGCAATTTTGATGGCGGTTGCCCTGCCGCTTTATCTCGCCGCGATTCGGAACTCAACCTACCGCGTCGCCCGTGCCAATATGAAGACTTTGGCAAATGCCAATATCTCCTATCGAACGCAGACAGGGAGTTTTACCTATAATATCTACGATTTGGTTCAATCACGAGACCTCACAGATGACCCGACTGGTCCTGGGCAGACCATCTATATCCTTCATATTGATCCCGGTTTGCTTGTGGATGGACGCACTTTGACCGCAGGTCAAATCGCTGTCTGCGGTTCGGATAGCATACTCGGCGTCGCAGGGAACTATGGCTGCTATGTTCCGGGTGTCGATACTCAATAACGCTCGATGCCCTTCAAGGAACAAAAAGAGAGGCGCGTCCAAATTGGACGCGCCTCTTCTCTTCTTACATTGATAGAGAGATTGGTGAACTGTTACGTGCTTTGCACGTTGCGATTTGTGTATCCCGCACGGCTAAAGCCGGGGGGATTAAAATCGCCTCTTCGCTAAACCGCAGAGCGAGCATTGAAAATACCCGGCAGAGTGTCGTTCCGACGAGCGTCCTGCTGACGCGATAAAGGATACTATAAGAGGAATTTTCTCCCCTTCTCCCTCTCTTCGTCAGCGACGCGCACACTCGAACAGTCGCGACCACATCGGTTCATTGAGATGGTTGATTGCGACTCCACGACGGCTCGATGATGAGTGAATAAAGTAGCCATCACCGATATACAAGCCCGTATGCGTGACGCCGAGTCGGTCTGTACGCCGCCCAAAGTAGATGCGATCTCCCGGAAGCAGTTGATCTTTGGTGACCGCGATCCCATAAGCCATCTGATCCGAGCCGAGACGCGGCAGGACGAATCCCAGCGAACCGAACACGTTTTTGACCAAGCCGGAGCAGTCGATTCCGCTCATGCCGTTGCCGCCCCACACATATTTGGAGCCGAGATAGCGATAAGCATCTTGAATCAGTGCCTTGCTGTCGCCGGTAAAGTAGACAACACTGCTACGCGGATAGATGTCGCGAGAGCCGTCGCTTGCGCTGCCGCTTGGCTGCATGGGAACCCACGAGTTGCCGGACGAGACGACCTCATAATCCAAGACCTGCACACTGCTCTGCCGCGTCCAACCCATTGAACCGTCCGCCATCAGAACGCCTGTCCAGCCGTCGCGCTCCTCTTGAACGGCAACATAGGTTCCACTTGGGGCATTGATCAGTTTGCGGGACGACTCGTTGCGTGACCGGAAAATCGAAGATTGCCGCTCCATGACGCCAAGCCGTCCGACGATGCGTTCATTGGTGCGCCCGCGTGAGGCATATCGTCCCTTTCGCGCCGCCGACGGATTGCCGCTGCGCTGCGGGGTGACATTGGTTCGCCCGACCTTTTCGGCTTTGCGGGCTTTTTCTATCTCTTGCTTCTCGATAGAGGCTTGAGAAGGGGGCAGTTCGAGCGTGAGATTGCTGTCGGCTATCCCGCGAGACGCAACGCAAGCAATTCCCATGCCGAAAATGACTGTGGTCTTGCTCCAAGGAGTAATCAGAACGCGCAATGTCTTCCTCCAAAAATTACCTGCCTCCTCCACGCTTCAGTCCGCTCTTGATCAGCGCAGACAGGTTTTCGATTCGAAAAGTCCCGTGCTTCTCCAAAATCTCCGGGTTGACCTTCGAGAATTTGACTTCGGACTTTTTCGGGCGGGAGCGGCGAGTTTTCTGTTTTCTATCGGGCAGGGGCAATCCTGCGGCGAGTGCGACTTCGCGTGCCGCTTTGCGTTTCGCCATACTGGTTTCTGTTTCCATTGTCCCCATGACCCAATCTGCAAGCGGAAACAGAACGCAGAAGTTTTTCATGTGGAAACGATGGTGCAGCTTGTGATGTGACCGTAAAAATTGGAACCATTGAAAACGCTCTACAAATTTGCCTTGAGGAACGTGCATATTCCAGTGCATATACTCATAGACGACAAAATACAGCAATGTCGCGATCATTGCGCCCCAAAGGGTGTGCGGAATGAGGTAATGCTCGATTGCCCAAACGAGAGGCAAGTGAATAAGGACGATTGCGGGCAGGGCATACGGTTTGAGCAGAATATGCTGAGGGTGAGCTTCTCCGCCGAGAAAGAAACTCTCGTCGCCCTTATAGATTCCATGATGAACCACGGTATGACCATGAAACGCCTCACGGGGCGGGCGGGGCTGATGCATCCAATACTTATGAAAATACCATTCGAAGAAACTGCCATAGAGCGTCCAAAACAATCCTGAAGCGATCTGCGTTAAAAGGGGATTCACGCGCAAAATTCTCCTATAATCAATTAAGATACAACCGGCACAGTCGAATTCTTCGACTTGTGAGAGTTAGTGTACCCTAAATTTCGGTAACTCTACCAGCGAGCAAGAGAGGAGTTTGCAATGAGGGCAAGACAAGAGAAGCCAATTTGCACAGCAACAAGGAATTTCTCGTGCAGGGGGCGTACCGCCGTGCCGTGCTTCGTACTCAAATGCCGATGCGAGTGTTTAGGACTTCTGAAAACGAAAGAGAACGGCTTGCCCGAAATCGTGTCGAGCAGGCCGAAAAATGAATAGGAAGCACAACGAGCAATTATGCGGACATTGCCGCTTGCGCTTTGTTGAGTCGCTTCATCAGGCGAGACTTGCGCCGCGCCGCTTGATTCTTATGAATGATGCCGCGCTCTTTGGTCTTGTCGAGAGCCTTGCACGCGAGACGCACCGCCTCGGTTACGCCAGCAGTATCTTCGATCTGGGTGTCGATGGCAGCACGGGCTTTTTTGACGAATGTTTTGATCGCGGACTTCGCGGCGATGTTACGCTCGTGGTTTTTGCGGGATTTGATCACATCTTTTTTGACGGATTTGATATTAGGCACAGGTACTCACCTCCTCTAAGCGGTAGAGTATACCCTGCGTTTTGCACGAGAATCAAGAGACGGTCACGAAAAACCGGCTAATACGGCGAAATTTCTCGATTCTGCCTCTTATTGTCAGCATTCATTCCCGGAACAGACTGCCTTTTGATACGAAACCTTTTCGATTCTCAGATTCTCTCTTGCAAAGGAGACAATTCTGAGGTAGAATAACCCGAAATTTGGCACCTTGTGAGCGCAGGTGGGTATCGCGCTCAAGTCGGCTAAAGTTTTGGCTTTAAAATCCCGATTGTGTCCTTCCTCGCTCTGTGCTGCGGCACGGAGCCGTATTCTGTCCTATTGCGCCTCTGCGGTGCAGGGGCTATCTCGTCCGAGGGGAGGTGAAAGAAAACAACCATGCGCCATTATGAAGCCATGTATCTCGTGAATGTAGAGGTCGTTGATGAGGCTTTGGACGCAATTATTGCGAAATACTCCAAAGTCGTGACCGACAACGGCGGAGAAGTCTCCGAAGCCGCGAAGTGGGAGCGGGGTCGCCGTCAATTGGCATACTCTATCGGTACGCACAAAGAAGCCACTTATCTGCTGATGCAATTTGTCGCCGGTACCGACGTTCCGAAAGAGTTGGATCGCCAGTTCCGCATCAGTGAGGATGTGATCCGGCATCTGATTTCTCGCAAGGACGCCCGCGAGGAGTAATCTCCGAATTTGTGCGGCGTTTTTCGAGACACACCGCAACTTTTGGAAATCATTAGAAAAATATATTTTCCGGGGCTTTCCGCTTTTGCTGAGAGTTTCGGAGTGAGACTTACTGTATGGTGGCGTTCGCGTCGCTACTCGTCGGATAATAATAGCTCAAGGACCGTTGCGCTTCAATTAAGAAGCGCATCAGGGAAGGGAAAATTCATGTCTTCACTCAATCGCGTGATTTTGATTGGCAACCTTACTCGTGACCCCGAATTGCGTTATACACCTGCAGGTGTTGCTGTTGCCTCCACTGGTATAGCCGTCAATCGCTTCTCCAAAAATGAGAGCGGCGATTATGATGTCGATTTTTTCAACATCACGGCTTTTCAGCGCACTGCCGATTACATGAGTAAGTATTTGACCAAGGGCAACAAAGTTGCCCTTGAGGGTCGCTTGCAAACTCGCTCATGGGTCGATCAGGCATCGGGACAGAAGCGCACGTCTTTCGAAATTGTCGTGGATAATTTGCAGAATCTCTCCTCTCGCCAAGACAATGAGGCGGCTTCTGATAACGAAGGGCGTGGTGGTGGGGCAGATATGGGTATGGGGGCGGCTCCTGAACCTGCTCGCTCTGCTCCTGAGTCAGCCCGTTCGACGCCTGCACCGGCTCGCTCGGCTCCCGCTTCGGGTGGCAAGGCGATGGTTCCGACTCCCGAAGACACTGAAGACGAAGCTGACCCGTTTGCCGACGAATAGCACCGAACCCCGCCGACAGGGAAAAGGATAACGGAAGAGACTTATGGCTCCCGCACCGACAAACCCAAGTGGCAATAGTGGTGAACGACAAGGTGGCGGCGGCTCCTATGGAGACCGTCCGTCCGGTGGAGGCGGCTATGGAGATCGCCCCTCTGGTGGTGGTGGTGGCGGTTACGGAGATCGCCCCTCTGGTGGTGGCGGTTACGGAGGCGGAGGCGGCGGTTCTTATGGACGCCGTCCCGGTGGCGGTGGTGATCGCCCCAGCGGTGGACCGAGAGGCAAATTTGCCCGACGCCCGCGCCGCAAAGTGTGCATCTTCTGCGTGGACAAGGTCAATGACCTAGACTACAAGCAGATGACTCTGGCGAAATACCGCAACAAACTGCTGTCCGAGCGGGGCAAAATCGTTCCGCGCCGCACAACTGGCACCTGCGCCAAGCATCAGCGCATGGTGAGCGAGGCGATCAAGCACGCCCGCCACGTCGCCTTGATTCCGTTCGTTACGGACTAATTGCGCCGACACAAAACAAAAAATTCGCCCCTGTTCAGATTATCGAATGGGGGCGTTTTGCTGTCTCTCTATATGAAGCGGTCAACCCATCAGTTCGCGTACCTTCGCGCCGATGTCCGCTTCCCGCATCAATGCCTCGCCCACTAGAACCGCCCCAACCCCTGCCCTTTGCAATGTCAGCACATCGTCGCGAGTAAAAATTCCGCTCTCGCTGACAATTAAGGGCGAACCCTCGGCAGGAAGTTCCGCCATCAATTCCAGCGTCGTCTTGAGTGTTGTGCGAAATGTATGCAGGTCGCGGTTGTTGATCCCGATCAGGTCGGCTCCCGCGTCGAGTGCCTCCTGCATCTCCTCGCGATCATGGACTTCCACGAGTGTTGCCATTCCATAATTGCGAGTCATCTGCATTAGTTCGCGCAGGTCGGTGGGTTTGAGCGCGGCAACAATCAGCAGAAGCGCGTCGGCTCCGGCGGCGCGGCTTTCGATGATCTGAAACGGATCGATAATAAAATCTTTGCGGAGAAGGGGAGTGCTGACTGCCTGCCGAATGGCGCGTAAATAGTCCAATTCGCCTTGAAAATAGAGTTCATCGGTCAGCACAGAAAGACAGGTCGCGCCGTTTTCCGCATAGGTTTTGGCGATCTCGACTGCATCGAAATCCTCTCGTATGATCCCTCTGGACGGCGACGCCTTTTTGACTTCGGCAATTAACCCGACCCCGCTCGCCTCTAGCAACGTCTGCCGAAAATCGCGCACAGGCGGCGCGTCCATCAGCCATTCCTGCAACAGATGCGAACTGATTTTTTCTTTGCGGCACGCGACCTCGGTTCGCTTGGTCGCCAATATCTCGGAAAGCACACTCATTTTGGTTCGTTCCTCTATCGGAGACAATTTCAGTTTGCAGAGAGGGCAAGGGCGCGTTCGCGTAGTTTGGTTACGCGCCGCTTCTCCTCGTCATTGGTCGGAGCGCGTCCAATCCATTCGGTAGCGTCCTGTACCAGTTTCTGTGCTCGCTTCTCGCGCATTTCGGCGATGGTTTCCCGCAAGCCTTCGGTCAAATCACGGTGAATTTCCTCATGGGACACACTGTCCTCGCCTTCGATCCATTCATCCGGCATCAATTGTTTTGGCATGATATTTCTCCTGCGGGGAGGGATTGAATCCTTCTTCGCGATTTAGTTTTCTGCGTTTGCCGCCGCTTCTGTTGCTTCTCTCTCCAATTCCTCGCTTCTTGTCGGCAGAGCGAATTTTTCGCGCCCCGTCTGCACCCGGAACTTCGGGTTCGAGTGTCAGGTTTGACGCTAACTCTCCGCAGAATTGCTCAAACTCAGCATCGTTGAGAAAGCATTCTTTGCGCTGTTGGGGAAACTTCAGAACCTCGCGGAACGTGATCGGCATTACTCTTTCCATTTGTTATGATAGAAAAAGTATACCAAATTCAGCCAAGCCCTGAATTATCGCTTTGCACAATAGTATACCAAGCAAAACGCCCCCGCTTCGATAGGATCGAAGTTTGCTCTCGGCAAGGATTTCGCGCAGAGTAACGGTCATATTGGCGAGATAGATTTCAATGCGAGACAGCATCCGACGTTCTACGCGGTGTTCAAGCAAGGCGGGGTAATTGAGTGGAAAAGGTATCGGTTTCCTTTGCTGTTGGGCAGGAGATGAGGACATTATACCACAGGGGCAAATGCGCTCCCTGCGATTATCCGCCTGCCGCGACCTTCTGTTCGGGGCAGAAGGCTCCGATGTCGGTATCGCGCACGCCCCGATAGGCGACCTTGTAGGTATAATCCGCCGCCGCGCCTTTGATGGTGTC
>CAZPZP010000014.1:6456-8055 GCA_964591025.1 uncultured Chthonomonadaceae bacterium | reverse complement strand
GAGTTCCCGAACGATAGAGTATACCCCGCAAACTGCGTTTGCGGCATTCCGAGTGTCATTAGGGAAGCCGCAAATCTGATTCGGGAGGACGCAAGCGTCATTTGGGAAATCGTGAACACCGTTCAATATCCCGCGAAAGCCATCCCGTATATCGCCGATGTCTTTAGGGAAAAGCGAAGTACGATCCGCTTATTTCCTATACCGTCGCTTGAGTACGATGCCGCTTGTGATGCCGGAGATGAGCAAAAAAGCCATCGATCCGGGTTCCGGGACAGGAGTAGGATTGATAAAAAAGTGTGCGCCTGTTCCGCTTTGAAGGTACAAATTCTTGTTGTCGAGGATTGTGCCATCAGCGAGTGTTCCGGAGAGAAGATAGAGATCACTATTGGGATAGGGCGAGGTGGCGGGCACAGCGGTCAAACCTGTTCCAAACAGGTTCATCGTACTCGCACCAGATGCGAGCATATCACCATAAAGAACTCCCCCTGAGATATTGAAGGTTCCGTTGTCCATTGCAAACAAATCGCCTTCAATAAAGCCGCTCGTGATATTGATGCGGCTGGAGTTGTTGGATTGAATATAGCCGGGGACATAGCTGTTCGAGAGCGTCACCGTACTGGTATGAGAGGCTTCGATGTTGCCGTTCAGGAAACTGTTGGTGATATTGACAGTGCTGTTGTCAAAAGCATAGAGATAGAAATCCACGCTTCCCCCATCAACATTGACTGTGCTGCTGTTATAGGCACGCAAGAAACCTCGGATATGTCCACCAGTAGCGAGCGTGATTGTAGGAGATGTGGGGTTACGGCGCGGATCGGCGTTGTAATCGCCGTCATTGGCATATCCAACAATAGCACTGTCGAGTGTGATTATCTCATTGAGAGTGATGTTGTTGGGAAAGTAAACATTCTGCGCTTCGATGCGGGAAGCCGAGGCAAACACACAGATCGCAGAAGTACAGAGAAGGGCAGCATAGATTTGTCTAAGCATGGATGGCAATCTTTCTTGAGTTACGGCGAGAGGGTCAGGCGTTTTGCGTCGTTTTGCCTTTGTCGGCGGCTTGAGTATTCTTGGAGGCTTCGGTGGCTTCTTGATCGTGGCGTTCGTGGCGTTCTTGAACATAATCGCCGGAACCGTTCTCGAACAACGAAAGAAACCGAGCCATTCCCACGTGTCCCAATTCACGGGCAAGTGCCTCCAAACCCTGTCGTCGAATATCTTCCATCGTTTTCATGGCGCACTCCTTTCCATCACAAACGTCGTCGGATTGATGACACGAATGTGGAGACTTCCTGTGAGGCGATTGGCACGGCGTTCCAGACGGTCATCGGTTGTAAGAAACATATCGCACTGCGCCGCTTCTGCAAACGCGAGATGCCGTGCGTCCTCCGTATGAAAACCCATGCCTTCCAATTCGGCGGCGCGGGCTGTCACGTCTTCCGTCTCTGCGACTTTTTCTGTCAGCGCGTTCGACAATAATTCGACCAGCAATCGGCGTTCAGGACTGCGGATTTGTCCAATCTCAACTGTGTGCATCGGGCTATAGATTCCTGTTGCCGCCCCCTGATCAATCTGTGTCAGCACGGTCAATACCGCTTC
>CAZPZP010000014.1:0-6356 GCA_964591025.1 uncultured Chthonomonadaceae bacterium | reverse complement strand
GTTCCCAACCGGAACGACACGGACACAACAAACGGACAGCCGACGCACGAACCGTCTCATCGGGCGATTCGATATCGCGCAAAATCGCGTCTATGTCAGGAACCGAACAGACGTGTGGAGTTTGCGCTTTCATGTATCCTCCGTGTTCTCAGGCGTGATACTGCTCTGTCGCCGAATCCGAACATTTTGCTCAAAGTTCAGAGGAGAAATTTACAGCGAGGCGCGTTTCGATACTTGAGAATTGGGAAGGAGCGATCTGCCTTCCGCCTCAATCAGTTTCTCGAACCGAGTGATCAGAGCCGTTTCGGTGCCGGTTCGAAGCAGATGCGCCAAGATCACGCTTTTGCCCAAGCGCACGAACCGCATTTGACGTGCCGCGCTCTCTTCCAGCGACTCGGTCTGCTTTTCCAGCTGATACGTCTTGTCGTCGAGAGCCAAAAACTCCTGCCATTCCGTCTGATCCGCTTGGTTGGCAAGCCACCGAGTCGCCTCTCTTCTCAGTGCGGCGAGATTGGAACCACCCTCATTTTTGAGGTCGGGAAAGCGCGAAAACAGGGTGCGGTGTAGTTCGCTGCGGCGGGCGCGATAACGCTCCGCCGTGCGGCGTAGTTCGGCACGCACATCGCCGCCGGGATTGCTGCGTCCACCACCGCCGGTTACCATCTCTCCGTAAGCGAGGTTCAAGCGATCTTCGCCGCTATAGTTCAAGGTTCGGGAGAGGGATTCGAGGGCGAATCGCTGTGCGGGAGTCGCCCACATCACCACATCGCTCCATTTGGCGCGAAACACTTCCGTATCTCTGATTGTCAGATAGCGGCGCAGAAACACATCCGATGTACAAACCGGAACGTCAATGGATTTGTCGTTTGCCAGCGTATAGCAATACGCCTCATCCATGCCGACACGTCCATCACCATTATAATCGGTTCCACTGACAGTGCGCCCGACACGATCTTTGCCTGTCAACGCCGCAAAAAAGTATGAAGTGAAATCGTGGTATTCCGCCTCATTGATTTCCGGCGTGCAACCGGCGGCAGTGCGCTCTTTGATCGCCGCAAAATAGCCCGCGAAATCGCGCCCAATAGGGTTGCCTTTGGGATCGCCATTCTCGAAAAGGAGATTGGCAAACGAACCGGAATAGCACTGCACCATGACCAAAGTCACCGGAATTTCGGGCGGCAGTGCTTGAAGATGTTGTGCCAGTTCTCGCACCGAAATCCGCTCTTTTTCACCCCACAAATCCATCACATTGTTGTCGAATCCGCTGCTGCCCGGACTGCCGTGACCCGTAAAATAGAGAAAGACCGACTTTTTCTTCTCTTTACTGGCAGTAGTTAGCCGCTCGAATGCCTTGTCAATTTCTGTGCGCTTCGAGGCTCCATCGAGTTTGGCATTGAGATTGGGTTTGCGATAGTGAAGCGAATTGTCGTCACCGGCTTCGCGCCCACGCAGCAGTGTTTTTAGCAGTCGCTCGCCCGCCGGAAGCAGATGGGTATCTTCTTCATAAAGGACAGTCGCGTTTTGCGGATTGCCGTCGGCGAACAGCGTGATGCGCTCGGTTCCACGCGGCAGGAGCTTGCCCACGTAGCGCACGTTGCTTTCGATGGCGACTTGATTGTTCTGCAAATCGGGACCGCCACCGACAACCAATACACGCAACGGTTCAAGACGTACCGGAGCCTTTGCCGCTCCAATCGCAAGAGGCAGTAGACCTAAGCACAGTGCCGCGCCGATACCATTGCGTTCCCATTTTCGAGCCGATTGCCGGATAGTCCGCGCCATAAAAGTTTCCTTCTGTTTCGCCTTGCAACAGAGGCGAAACACTTTCGATTTTCTAAGTACGCACTCGAAGCGGGTACTGAAAGTACCCGACAAAAAAGTACAAGCGTCTTTCAGACGCGAAGCCCCTTCGATTGAGAGGAATGGGGCGTCTGAAAGACGCTTGTTTTTTCCAGACGGGGGTTTTCAACCCCCGTTGCGAGAGATGAGTTTATAGGTACGCACCCGCAGAGATTTAGGTTCGCTTTTTCAAGAACCGCAGCGTGTCTGCCTTCATATCTTTGAGAAATTGCGGCACAGGATAAAGCGTCAATGCCAGCGTATCCTCACTGTATCTTTCCTCAAACTGCGGATCGCTTTTCAACTCTTCCAAAATTGCTTGCGCCTGTTTCAACGCCCCTGCGATCTCTTCAATATCCGTTTGCTGTTGCGCCAGTGCCGATTGAGACACTTCGGGATTGTTCTTGTTATCCGTGACTGCTTTGCGCGATGTCTTGTAACTCTTTTCGGCAGATTTCACCTGATTGAGCAGATCATTGTAAGCACGAACCTTGCGCCCCATCTCCTCTGCGCTAATTCCCACAGGCTCTGCCGATTGAGAAGGCGTTGCGCTGTTCGACGGCTCAGACGATGTAGTATTCTCGGAGAATGGATCGGGTTTCGGATTGGTCGTCGTGTTTCCCATCTCCGTTGACTGCGTCGGCGGCTGGGCGGGCGCAGTATCTGTCTGTTTGACGCCGGGCGTTTGCGGAGGGATCGCTGGAGTTGTCGGCGTTGGCGTTGTTTTACGCTGCATTTCCGCAATGATCGGTTCCAAGCCCAAAACACGCTGAATCCAAGCGGGCATTCCGAATGCTTTCTTTGTCACGGTGACGCCTGCGAAGACGCCCAAGCCGAACATCATTATCCAAATAACAAGCAAAATACGAAATTGACCATTGCCTTTGCGTTTTACCGGTACGGTTCCTGTTGCCATTGTTTCCTCCTTCAGAGTCCTACTCTCTCAATACGCATGGCGTCTTTGTTTCCGTTTCGCGAGTTATGTGTTTCTTTTGGCATCGAGCGCAAAGAAGCAAAAGATGTGACCGAAAGATTTTTTTGATCACAGTTCGGGCAAGAGATAACGACTTTCATGCAATAAAGTGATACAATGCGTCAATCATATTTTAATAATTTTGCAATTGTCGAACGAACAAACTAAAAACGGCACGAGAATGTTTTTTTGTAGAAAATACTTTTTGCGTGCAAATAGGAAATCGGCTCGAAAGTGAGAAGTAAGGGATTTACGAAAAAATAATTCTTCCACTCTCATCGGGCGACTAAAGTCACTGCTACAAAGGCGCGAAGTCCGCCTTCGCGGACTGGAAGATTTATTTTATCGCGAGTCCCTAAAGTAAAAATCTTGACAAACTTTATTATAATAAGGAACCATTGCATGATGTATGTGCGTCAAACACTTGCATTGTTTTTTGCAAGAGTTGGGTATACTGCGTAGAGTTCTGTAAGACGCACATGACATTTGTATACTACAGAGCAATGTGATATGGATAGTATGCCATGTCACAACCAAATACATAAAGTCCTCCGAGCGTCACGGAGCGACAAGAGTCTTACGGCACTAACGCCGTTGGAAGGATTGAAGCAGGTGGAGACAACAAAAGAAAAACGCCGGAAATATATCGGCGTGGGTGGGGACGATGTCCCTTCTCTGGGAGTTCTTGAAGGCGATATTATGCGCCTTATTTGGGACGCGGGAGAATCGCAGTCCTCGGTACAAGTTTACGAGGCGATGCACTTTGCTCGCCGCGCTGAAAAGCGGGAGATGCAGTCGCCTTCGACGATTGCCGTCACACTCAGCCGTATGGTTGAGAAAGGTTTGCTCACAGTCGAGCGACGCCCACGCGGCGGCAAAGGCTATTACGGTCCGACCAAAAGTCGCGCCGAAGTAGTCGCACAAGTAATGGACGATGTCTGTAAACGATTGATCGGCCAACCCGCCGGCATCATTTTCAACCGTGCCTATAACCCGGAAAATCTCAAAGTCAGCAAGGGCGGCGACGAAACGCTCGCGCCTATCGATGCGGTGATTGTCGAGATCAAGAAACTTCAGGCAAAAGACACCAAGCCGAATGATCGCGTTGTCGAAAAGTACTAACTCACCTCTCGTAGCGGGTACTGAAAGTACCCGGCAAGAAAGTACAAGCGTCTTTCAGACGCACAATTCCTCCAAATCGAAAAGTCTTCGCGTCTGAAAGACGCTTGTTTTTTCCAGACGGGGGTTTAAAACCTCCGGTGCGTAACGTGAGGTACTAAAACGCAGTTGTAAGGAAATAGGGCGTGATCTTATGCGCCCTTTTTGTTGCCGGATACAGTTTGTATCCGGTATTTTTTACGCTCAAAACTCTCTCTAAACCTCCGTTGGCAGGTATGATTGATGCTGAACAAAACCCGCTGTTCAATCGCTATCTCTCTAATGAAGGAGAAACAGACCCATGCAAGCGCGTGCCGTTGTCGCTGTCGAACCATACCGCATCGAAGTTCAGAATGTCGAGATTCCTGAGATGGGCGCGGATGACGTTCAGGTTCGTGTCGTTCATTCTTGGATCAGCAATGGAACCGAAGGCTCGTTTGTACGCGGCGAACGTATTGCCGGGGATACGCCCCGCTCGGACACTGATCCGCTTCCGTTTCCACACGTTCCCGGCTATCAGAAAGTCGGCGTTGTCGAAGCGGTCGGCGCAAATGTCAGCAAAGTGCAGCCCGGCGACTCGGTTTTTGTCACGGTGTCGCGGGTGGCGGGAATGTTTTTCGATTTCGCGGGGCATATTTCGCCCTCCGTCAGTCATCAATCGCAGGTCTGGAAACTGCCATCCACTCTTGAGCCGATTGTTTTTAGCGGAATGGTGCTGACGCAGGTCGGTGTCAATATGGGAATGCGCCCGACGCTCGAACCCGGCGACGCGGCGGTGGTTATCGGTGACGGTATGGTGGGGCATTGGGCGGCGCAAACCCTGCAATATCGCGGCGCGGCGGTGCTGATGCTCGGCAAACACGATGATCGCCTCAATCGTTTCGAGCGCACGCAGAATGATGCCGTCGTCAATATCACGCGAGAGAATCCCCTCGACGCCATTCGTGCGTGGCGCAGCGACAGAATTCAAGTCCTTGCCGACTCCGTTGGCTCTGTTGCGTTCGTTGAATCGCTGTTTCCCTTGATGAAACGCTTCAGTCATTTGGTGTCGGCGGGCTTTCATGGACACGACGGACGGATCGATATTCAGAAGATGCGCGACTTCGAGATGACCCTGCACGCCCCCGCCGGTTGGACAGCGGAGCGAATGGATTCGACGCTCGATCTCCTCACGCAAGAAGTCATCACAACCACACACTTAATCACTCATCGGTTTTCTGTTGAGAGGGCGGCAGAGGCGTTCGACTTGATACTTTCGCGGCGCGACGGGGTTCTTGGCGTCGTTTTGGATTGGGAGGAGTAGACGATATGCAGACGTTACAGGTTGGAGAAGGGGCGCAATATGAGATCGTCGAAGTCCCAATGCCGGAGCCGAAGGTGGGACAGGTTCTGCTCCGTGTCGAAGCCGTGACGACTTGCCCGCAGTGGGATTTGCACCTGCGCCATAATGAGCCGATGTTCGTGGGACACGAGTTTCACTATCCGTATACACTCGGTCAGCCCGGACACGAAGCCACCGGAACCATCGCGGCAATCGGGGAAGAGGTCACGGGTTTTGAGATTGGCGAGCGCGTCAGTGCGTGGCGTGATCCCGGACACAACAAGCCCGGCTGCTATGCACAGTATGCCCTGCTCGATGCTGCCAATGTGATTGCTGTCCCCGCGCACCTTTCGTATGAAGCGACGGCTCCGCTCGAACTCGCCATGTGCGTCGGCGCAACTTTTCTCATGCTGCGTGATATGAACGCCCTGACCGGAAGGCGTATCGGCGTGATGGGCTTGGGTCCTGCCGGGCTGATCGCCGCACAAATGGCGAAGGCAGAAGGCGCGACAGAGGTTGTCGGGTTCGATTTGACGCCCCAACGCTGTGAATATGCCGCCGCGAAACTTAGTATGTCGGCATACGACCCGCGTTCCGTCTCCGAAAAGTATCCCGCCCGCCCAAAATCTCCCGCGCTCGGCTGTATGATTGATTGCGTCGGCGCGAAGGCTTCTGTGGAGTGGGCGATGGATCATACGCAGGAGACCGTCGCGCTTTTCGGGGTTCAGCGCGAGGATTATACATTCGCGCCGCGCCATTACGGGCATCTGCGCCTGTGTGGTTATCCCGGACATTCCCGCGCCTCCGCCGAATATGCCGTCAATCTCATGGCGAACGGTCTACTCGACCTCTCCCTGCTCGTCACCCATACCCTGCCGTTATCGCGCTACGGCGAAGGCATTGATCTTTTGGAGCGTCAGGAGGCGATCAAGGTCTGCTTCCGCCCTTGGGAGTAGGACAGGCACAATGTATGATAAACTGAAAATTAGAGAGGATTTACTCGCGGCTCAATTAGACCTCTTGCAAGAGTCGGGTAGAGATCACGTACCCGCCTGAAAAACAGAC
>CAZPZP010000013.1:0-18940 GCA_964591025.1 uncultured Chthonomonadaceae bacterium | reverse complement strand
TCCCAATGCAGAGGTAGAGACTTCCTGCGGGTTCGTCCGCAGGACGTCTGTTTTTCAGGCGGGTACGTGATCTCTACCCGACTCTTGCAAGAGGTCTATTGTTGCTGTTCCATTTCCGTTGCTGCGATTTCTTTCTCAACGCGGGCATTTTAAATACCGTCTGCTATGGCGTTCCGCCAAGCGTCCTTCGGACGCGATAACTCCACCTATTCGCTCTCGCCGCCGATGTCAGTAAGGGGATTTCGACTTTGTCACCTTATCCTAATCGAAATTGTTTGATTGTCTGTGGCGTCAGGGCGCAACGCAAACTGTCGGATTGAAGTTCGGCAGTCGGTGTTGGCTTAAGTTTAGTCTCCTTTGAGAGTTGTACCATAGAGACACAAGAGGAAGCACAGATTTTTGTGCCGGATACGTTTCTGTATCCGGCACAATATCCATCAATTCGCGCCTTACAAATCAACCTTCGCGAACTGTTTGGTTTCTGCCGATTTCAGACACGCCAAGATCACGGCAAGGGCGCGGCGTCCCTCTTCGCCACTGATCGCAGGGGGGATATTGGTCTGGATCGCGTTCACAAACGCCTTGATGACGCCTGTATCATTCTGCCCACCACCCTCGTTGGTTTGGAGTTTGCCCGTCTCATAGTACGCCTTGTGTCCGCCGGGCTTTTCAACAATGACACTGAAACGCGGGTCGCTGCCAATCCGCAAAATGCCCTCACTGCCGAACAGCACCGTTGCGTTGTCTTCGCCCGGATTGTGCGTCCACGACGAGGTGAGCGTTCCGATGGCTCCGCTCTCGGTTTTGAGAATACAGACCGCGTTATCGTCCACATCGCCCATTGGCTTATGCAAATGTTCGACGAATGCCGCCGCCTCGACAATCTCCTCGCCGATGAGCCAGCGCAGCAAGTCCGCCTTATGCACACCGAGATCGCCCATACTGCCGACAAACGCCTGTTTTCTATCGAAGAACCAGCCCGTCGGACCTTCGATACTCCACGTTTCCGGTCCCGGATGCTGGAACGACGTTCGGAACGAGATCACTTTACCGATTTCGCCTGCCTCGACGAGTTGTTTCGCCTTGACATGGAGCGGAGCCAATCGCTGATTATGTCCGATCATCAGAAACTTGCCGTTTCTCTGTGCGGCGGCGATCATGGCGCGGGCTTCCTCGTTGGAAATGGCAATCGGCTTCTCACACAAAACGTGCTTGCCCGCATCGAGAGCCTTGATGGTCAGCGGCGCATGAAAGGCGTTGGCGGTACATACACTGACGGCGTGAATGGTGTCGTCCGCCAGCAAATCTTCGGCAGTCGGAAACGTGATCGTTGCGTACTTTTTCGCCAATTTCTCGGCGCGTTCCGGTACGCGGTCCATGAAGCCGACAATCTCAACGTCGGGATGAAGGTGGTATTCGGGCGCGTGGCGGTGTGTGGCAATGCTGCCACTGCCGATGACGCCCACACGAATGGTTTCTGCCATGAGTCTCTGTCCTTGTCCTGTCCGGTCTCGTTACCGAAGGAGAATGAGTAGATTTTTGCCCGCCGAAACGGGAGCAACACTGCACACCAAAGTTTCGACGCCGAGCCTCAAGGTTCCTTCTCCAAAAACATTCCAAACGGAAAGTTTCGGTTCCAAAAGGCTATGCAAAGCCGAGCAGTGTTAATTTCGGGGCATCAGTGCGAGATTGCCCGTGTCGCCGCGCTCGATTGCCGCTTGGAGATGCATAAAGGCGTGCCAGCAGCAAACGCGCCTCTTGATCTTCCGCCGCCTCGTGCCACAATTCCCGCTCCATCACAATCATCTCCAATTCCCATAGACGCGAATCTTCCAGTGTCAAAGGAGAGACGATCTCGATGAGACACCGCTCGATCCGCTTGTGCCGTTCTTCACGGCTGCGGATACGGAGAGCAAAGAGAGCAAACTGCCCCGTCGTAAGTGCTGTGATCTTTTCGGGGTAAGCGTTCAAGGGACAGCAAAGCGAATATAATTGGGAGAGAAGAGGCATTCGGTCTCCATATTCCCAGCGTGCAATTGTGGCTTGCACGACACCCGTTTGCGTCGCCGTTTGCTCTTGTTTCCAACTGTGGGGCTTGCGCGAGGGGTTGGCGATACGTGTGGGGTCAACCAGAGCGTCCTTGACGCTCTCACGGGTGCGTTGGGGGGCAGGAGACCTTCTCCCCTCACATAAAAGGGAAAGCATCCCTCTTTTCACACACTCACAAATGCCCTCAATTGGATTCGTACCCCTGTCAAATGGAGGCGAATCCAATTGAGGGCAAACCTTCTTTGCCCACCGGACGAAACTCCGTCGCTCAAAGCCTTCGGCTAAGTGTCCTGCGGACACAATCCTCATGAACGAGGAATTGTGTGCGAAGCACACTCGGCGGAACATCATCGAGCGACGGAGTTTCGTCCGGTGGGCATTTTATTTTCGAGAAAAGTCGCTATCGAACTTCCGCTGTGGCTTTGTCGCGCACTGTGGCTGCCGGAGTTGCCGTAACCGCTTCTGTGGGTCCCGTGAAGCGGGCGAGATAATTCCCGAATGCGGTTAGGGCGAAAACGCCGCCGACCATCGTACCAATCATAAGCAACGGCATCTCCAAAAAGACAAATGCGATCCCAATGCCGCCGCACAACAGGCTGACGAGACAGAGCATCATTACGGCACGCTTTTCGGAGAGACCCGCATAAACGAGACGATGCGAACTGTGATCACGTCCGCCCTGCGAGATCGCTCTGCCTTCGCGCTTGCGTCGCACAATCACCAAACCCGTATCGAACAACGGAACCGCCATTAGAAAGAGCGGCAACAGCATCGGAGAAATTTTATCGTTGGGCATGGGACGCGCCGCCAATGCCGACAAACCAGACAGCACGAAGCCGAGCAGCAGACTACTGCTATCGCCCATGAAAATTCGCGCCGAACCCGTGGGGCGGAAATTGAAGACCAGAAAGCCTAAACACGCCGCAACCAAAACCGCACCAAGCGCACCGATTTGGGGCTGACCTGTGAAAAAGGCAAAGGCAGAAATCAAAGTGCCGATAACAGCCGCCGTTCCCGCGCATAACCCATCCATATTGTCGAGCAGATTCAGCGAATTAGTGAGCAGAACAATCCACGAAAAAACCAGCGGGAGTGCCAAAATCGTCGAGGTTGATGGAGTGGCAAGCGTCATGCCGACGAGAACCGGCATGGTCGCCATCACCTGCCCCATCAATTTGATCAGCGGATTAAGGGGTTTGATGTCGTCGCGCAAACCAACGGCAAAAATGATCACGGCTCCGATCAGCAAGCCGCACAACGCCGGATTCGTACTCAGGGCAAGCGTGCGGAATAACGCTAGACTTCCGACAGCAAACGCCCCGAAAATCGCCACGCCGCCATACAACGCTGTCGGCTTCTGATGCCAGCGATCCGCTTTTGGCTTGCAGACCCAGTGATATTTTTGTGCCAGACCTATCAGCACCCGCGTCAGGACGAGAGCGACGGGCAGCACGCCCGCCGCCACGGTCAAACTGAAAGAAGTGACTGCGGACATTTTAGCGGATTGCTCCTATCTTGACCGAAGAGGGCAACATATCGGCAACAACCGCTTGATGCTGCGCCGAAAGTTTCTCCTCGAAATAGACGATAACGCGCTTGAGAATTCCGTCCAAGTTCACACTGGGGCGATAGCCGGTGAATTCGTTGATCTTGCTAATATCGGGCGTGCGGAACTCCATGTCCTCGAAACCCTTGCCGTAAACCGTCTCATAGGGAACCAACTTGATTTCCGAATTCGAGTTCGTCATGGCTTTGATTTTCTCGGCGAGTTCCAGAATGCCGATCTCTTCGCCGTTGCCAACATTGAACACTTCGCCCGTTGCGGCAGGTGTTTCCATGAGATGAGTAATTGCCCAAACCGCATCGCCGACATAAGTAAACGAGCGGGATTGTTTGCCATCGCCATAGACTTCCATACGGCGTCCGTCAAGGGCAGATTGGACAAAGCGCGGGATCACCATGCCGTAGGTTCCCGTTTGGCGCGGTCCCACCGTGTTGAAGAAGCGGGCGATCACCACATCTAAATTACGCTCTTTGTGGTATGCCAATGCCATAAACTCGTCTATCGCTTTGGCTCCGGCATAACTCCAGCGTCCCACCGTTGTCGGTCCATAAATGCGCTCATCTGTCTCGGAAAGGGCGCGGTTGACATGATGCCGACCATACACCTCGGAAGTGGATGCGAGCAGCACTTTTTTGTTGGCTTTATGTGCCAATTTAAAGACGATTTCGCTGCCTTTAAGATTGGTTTCGAGGGTGCGAACCGGGCTTTCCACGACCAGTTTCACCCCGACAACCGCCGCCAAATGGTAAATATGATCGACCCGATAGACCAATTCGTTCATGACCGCTTCGTTGAGAACCGACTCGATCACGAGATGAAAACGCGGGTGAGCGCGAAGATGAGCGATATTGTCGAGACTGCCTGTAGACAGATCATCAATGACATAAACTTCATCGCCGCGTGCGATCAGTGTATCCGCCAAATGGGAGCCGATAAAGCCCGCGCCGCCTGTAATCAATACATTCATCGAACAAAAATCTCCTTGTACAAAGGGGAGAGGGAACAGGACACACCCAAGCAAAACGAGTTGTGTCTTGTCTTTTGCGTCTGTTCCCTGTTCCCTGTTCCCTCTAGTGCGTATCGGCATACAGCCGTTCAATATCCATAACAAGCCGGTCAATATTATAGCGCGAAAGAGCGTATTGTCGCGCATTCGCGCCGATTTCTGCCCAGCGATCACGCTGCGAAATCGCGACGACGATTTTATCCGCCAACGCTTGGGAGTCGGCGGGCGGACACAAAAAGCCCGTCTCGCCTTCCGTCAGCAGGTTCGGAACACCGCCAACGCTGGTTGAAATCGCTACTTTTGCACAGGACATCGCTTCGATCAGGCTGACCGGAAGCCCCTCGTTGAGAGAGGACAAAACCACCAAGTCCAAACCCGCGTAAATTCGGGACAGGTCGCGCCGATAGCCCGCAAAGATGATGCAATCTCCGAGGGAAAGTTCCCTCGCTTCGGCTTCGAGGGCTGCGCGCAACTCGCCGTCGCCGACAATGACAAAGCGAGCGTTGGGAATCTGGGTGCAGACCAGTTTCGCTGCCGCCAGAAAATTGGGAATATCTTTGACCGGAACCAAACGCGCCACAATGCCGATCAAAATCTCATCGGACGAGACCCCTAATTCGCGCCGGAAGGCATCGCCGTGTTCCTCACACCGCGCAAAGGGTTCGAGGTCGAGACCGAGCGGCACGACGATAATTTTTTTCGCGTCGGCGATCTCATAACCGAGCAGTTCATCCCGCGTCCGATCACTGACCGCAATAATGCGATCTGTGCGCCGTCCCAGAAACTGTTCGATTTTGATAAAGGCGCGAGTTTTGCGCTCGCCAAAATAACTGTGGAAAACGTGACCGTGAAAGGTATGGTAGAGCCGTTTGCGTCGCCCGGTACAGATGGCGGCGATGCGTCCTAAAAATCCGGCTTTGGCGGTATGCGTATGGATTATATCTGGCTTTTCGCGCTGAATCAGGCGGATCAATTTCCAGAGGGCGGTGAGGTCTTCTCGGAAGGAGATTTCACGTCCCATTTCGGGAATGACAAACGGTGTAATTCCACGCTCTTCGGCAAGATACCGCATACTGCCTTCGGTCTCGCCCTCCGTGCCTGTGACCAGAATGGTTTCATAGCGGCGCGGATCGAGTTTGTCTGTCAAAAGTACGGTATGGATCGCCGGACCGCCGACGTTCAACCGACCGATAATTCTCAGAACTTTCTGCTTACGGACCGCTTCTTGTGTTCTGGCATTCGCGACCAAAGTGTGTTGCGTCATCGCAAGTTTTGCCTTCCCCATAGTTGTATTCTCACTTTTTGCCGTGTGCGGTGGGCGGGACCGCACGTCTGCGCTGCGTTGGGGGATCCGCATCGCTCTTTCACATCATCCATAGAACATAACCGAACCCCTCCCCAACCCTCCCCTTCACAAGGGGAGGGAGTTTCTGGTTCCCCTTCACAAGTAGGGGAGGGAGCCAGTTCCTTTTCTCCCCTTCACAAAGGGAGGGAGCCAGTTCCTTTTCTCCCCTCTGCAAGGGGAGGGAGTTTCTGGTTCCCCTCCTTGTGAAGGAGGGGGAGTTTCTGGTTCCTCCCCTTCACAGAGAGGGAAGCAGTCTGGTTCCCCTCCTTGTGAAGGAGGGGTTAGGGGAGGTCAAACACTGTAGTATTCGCGATACCACGCGACGAAACGGGCAATGCCCTCTTCGACGGGGGTTTTGGGCGCAAATCCGGTATCTCGTATCAAATCTTCGATATCGGCGTAAGTCTCCGGCACATCGCCGGGCTGCATCGGCAGGAGATTCTTGATCGCCGTTTTGCCGAGGGCTTTTTCCAGCGTCGCGATATAGTGCATCAGCGGCACGGGCGAATTGTTGCCGATATTGTACACCTTATAAGGAGCAAGACTGCTGCTTGGGTCGGGATTTTTTCCATCCCACTCTAAATTTGGTGCTGCTGGACGATCCAAAACCCGCACGACCCCCTCGACAATGTCCGCGACATAGGTAAAATCGCGCAGCATTTTGCCCTCGTTATAGACATCTATCGGGCAGTCTTCGAGAATGGCTTTGGTAAAAATGAACAGAGCCATATCGGGACGCCCCCAAGGACCGTACACCGTAAAAAAGCGCAAGCCCGTCGTTGGCAAACGATAGAGATGACTGTAAGTATGTGCCATCAGTTCGTTCGCTTTTTTGGTTGCAGCATACAGGCTGATCGGGTGATCCACGCTGTCATGGACTGAAAACGGCATCGCTTTGTTCGCGCCGTAGACCGAACTCGACGATGCATACACGAGATGCTGTACTCCATTATAACGGCACGCTTCCAAGATATTCAGAAAGCCTGTGATATTGCTTTGAGTGTAGACGTGGGGGTGAGTCAGCGAATACCGCACGCCCGCTTGCGCCGCCAAATTTGCCACCTTTTCGGGGCGGTGCATCTCGAATACGTCATTGATTGCAGCACTGTCAGCAAGGTCGGCACGAACGAACCGAAATTGAGGAAATTTTGTCAACTCAGCGAGCCGCGCCTCTTTGAGCGTGACATCGTAATAATCGTTGACATTATCCAGACCGATGACGGTATCGCCACGCTCTAAAAGCCGCGTGCTGAGATGAAATCCGATGAAGCCTGCCGCTCCGGTGACCAGTACGGTTGCCATAATCCGTTCCTGTCCCCTCTATAAAGACCAATAGCGCACGTCGTCCGGCAATTCTTCCGGCGTGAGCATGGATTTGACATCAACCACAATGCTCCCCGACTTGAGACAGGACAGTAATTTTTCCACGGGAGCAGTGCGATACTTGTTGTGGGCGACAGCGATGATCACGCCATCGAGATTACAAAGTTCGGCATCGGAGCAGAGTCGTAAGCCGTACTCTTCGTGTGCCTCGTCCGCATCGGCAACCGGATCATGCACCAGCGGTTCAATCCCGAATTCGCGCAATTCGGTTACAATATCCGGCACGCGGCTGTTTCTCAGATCGGGAACGTCTTCTTTGAACGTCAAGCCCAAAATGCCGATTTTCGCGTTTTTGGTCGGGACACCGTTTTGCGACAGCATCTTGATCATTTTCTGCGCCAAATACTGTCCCATGCCGTCATTGATGCGCCGCCCTGCCAAAATGACCTGCGGATGATAGCCTAATTCTTCCGCTTTGGTCGTAAGATAGTAGGGATCGACACCGATGCAGTGTCCGCCAACAAGACCGGGACGGAAGGGCAAAAAGTTCCATTTCGTACACGCCGCCTCAAGAACATCGTGCGTCCGAATGCCGATACGGTCGAAAATCAGAGCCAATTCGTTCATCAGGGCGATATTGAGATCGCGCTGAGTGTTCTCAATGACTTTGGCGGCTTCGGCGACTTTGATCGAGGAGGCACGATGCACGCCCGCCGGAACAATCGCGGCATACACATTCGCCACGCGCTCCAATGTTGCGGCATCATCGCCCGCAACCACTTTGACGATTCTTTCCAGAGTATGTTCTTTGTCGCCGGGATTGATACGTTCAGGGGAGTATCCGAGGTGAAAATCCACTCCCGCTTTCAGCCCCGAAATTTTCTCGATGGCGACACCGCAAATCTCTTCGGTAATGCCCGGATAAACGGTACTCTCAAAGACGACAACGGCTCCCGGACGGATCACTCTCCCTATCGCATCGGACGCTCCAAGCAAAGGCTTCAGGTCTGGATTATGATTTTTATCGATTCCTGTCGGTACGGCGACCACAAAGAACGTCGCAACACCTAAATCCTCGGTGTTCGCCGTGATATGCAGGGTTGTCGTTTTGAGTTCTTCTGCGGTAACTTCCCCTGTGCGATCAATGCCTTCGCGCAGCAGGGAAACTTTTTTTTCGTTGATATCGAAGCCGATAGTCGGAAATTTTTTTGCAAATGCCAGTGCGACAGGCAACCCCACATAGCCTAACCCAACAACGGCGATTTTCTCGCTCATGCACACATCCTCGAAGGTATCTTCATTTTTTTCTGTCAAATTTCCGTCCTGTAAAGACGAGGATGCGGGATAAGGCATGAGGCTGAATTGTTCTCCCCCTCTCCCTCTCTCCCTTTCTCCCCCTCTTTTTTACCCTGAGATTCCGCTCTGGGCTTCAAGCCACGCTTGAAACATCAGAATATCCCACAGGTAGTATTGCCAATTATACCTGCCAGAGAGATGTTCTTGCCATTTTTGGCGAATGGGAGCCGGATCAAAGAATCCTTCGCGCCGTAAACGCCCTTCATCGAGGAGATTTTCCGCCCAATCTTTCAGTTGTCCGCGCAGCCAAACATCTTTGGGCATGGCAAAACCCATTTTCGGGCGATCAATGAGGGCTTGCGGCACATATTTGTCGAGAACTTGGCGCAGAATCCATTTACCCTGACCGTCCCGAATCTTCATATTCATCGGCAAACGCCATGCAAATTCGACCAATCGGTGATCCAAGAGCGGCTCGCGGGCTTCGAGGCTGGCTCCCATGCTGGCGCGATCTACCTTCGCCAAAATATCGTCCGGCAAGTAGGTAATGAGGTCGAGGAACATCATGCGCTGCGTAAAATCGGGCAGGTTTGCCCATTGGGTTTTATCCGTTAAGGCAGTTGGCGGCTCGCACGCTCCGACAACCACGTCCGCCGGATGCTTCCAATGCGAAACCAACTCCATATACATTTTTTCGGGTGTATCTGTCCGTACCACTTCGGCGAGTTTGGCGAGCTTGTCGCCGGGATTGCGCTGCTTGGCTCGTGCGGGCAGAATGGGACTCAATACTGAAAATATATTATCCCAGCCAGTCGGCGAGATGGCGGTCATCGAGGATGCGGTCATTTTGCGGAGACCGGATGGCATCCAGCCGACGCGCTTCCAGATCGATTTGCCCCAAAAATAGCGATTATAGCCGCCGAACAGTTCATCCCCGCCATCGCCGGACAGACTGACCGTGACGTGCTGACGCGCCAACTTAGAAACGAGATAGGTCGGAATTTGTGACGAATCGGAAAACGGCTCATCATAGAGGCACGGCAACTGCGGAATCACGGCGAGTGCCTCATCGGCAGAGACATAGAATTCGGTATGCTCGGTTCCGAGATGCTGCGCGACGGCTTTGGCGTGCGTGGCTTCGTTGTAAGCGTCCTCATTAAATCCAATCGAAAAGGTTTTGACGGGGCGGCTCGATTGGGCTTGCATAAGAGCAGTCACCACCGACGAATCGATTCCGCCGGACAGAAATACGCCGAGCGGCACATCGGCGATCATGCGAAGGCGGGTCGCATCGCGCAGGAGGCTGTCGAGTTCCTCAATCGCTTCGGCGTCACTGCCAGTGAACGGGTTGGCGACGCCGGCTTCTGCTACGTCTTTGGCAGTCCAATAGGCGACGGGTTCGGCGTCGTGCATTCCCGCTTTGAGCGTGAGAATGGTTCCGGGCGTGAGTTTTTGGATGCCCTTATAGATGCTGTAGGGCGAGGGAATATAGTTATGGCGGAGCATCAAGGTCAGGGCGTTGCGGTTGATTTCCGGGCGAAACGCAGGGTGTGCCTTGAGTGCTTTGAGTTCGGAACCGAACAGAAACGTGCTGCCCATCCAGCCATAATACATCGGTTTGACGCCGAGCCGATCCCGAAACAGATGCAAAATTCGCTCTTTGCGATCCCACAGTGCAACAGCAAACATTCCGATAAATTTTTTGACCGACGCCTCAATGCCCCACGCCTCGAACGCCGCCAGCATCACTTCGGTATCGGAATGCCCGCGCCATGCCGGGGCATTGCCGGACGATTCCAATTCGGCGCGAATCTCCTGAAAATTGTAAACCTCACCGTTGAAGACCATCATGAACCGCCCCGATGCCGACTCCATCGGTTGATGTCCGGCGGGCGTCAAGTCCACAATGGCAAGGCGGCGGAAACCGAGCGCGATTCCGGCGTTGGCGTCTACCCATTCGCCGGAGTCGTCGGGACCGCGCAGGGTCAGCGTTGTCGCCATCTCGCGGACAATGCCCTGCATCACGTCGGGGTTTCGGTTGTCTGCTTCCTCGAAGAAGCCGGTCAAACCGCACATAAAACTTCGTCCTCATTGTTTCTCACTGCAAAATCTCCGGGTACAGAAACGTACCCGCCTAAAGTACAGACGTCCTGCGGACGAACAGACTATCACGTTTACGCTCTGATGGAAACATTATAGCTGCCGGAACTTCCGCAAGAGAATACTGACTCACAATTTCACCGTCCGTAGGACGTCTGTTTTTCAGACGGGTACGTTCTTGTACCCGAATCACTCATTTTTCGGCAAGCATCTCATATAACGCTTCATAGCGGCGGGCAATGTCAGGCAAATTGAACTCCGCTTGAACCCGCTCGCGTGCCGCGATACTTCGGGCGCGTTTCTGCTCTGCCGTTTCAGTGAGAAGCGAATGCCACGCCTGCGCCAACGTCTGCGGCTGTTTCGGCGGCACGCAAATTCCCGTGTCGCCAATGATCAGGCGCGAATCGCCGACATCGGTTGTCACGCATGGCACGCCGCACGCCATCGCTTCGCCAAGAATATTGGGAAACGCTTCGCCATACGACGACGACGACGCGGCAATATCGAAGGCAGCCGTCACGTCCGGCATATTGGAACGCCGCCCCAAAAGATGAAACTGCGATTCCAGTCCGACGGCGCGAATCCAGCCCATCAGTTCCGCGTTCTCCCCTGTGATCTGATCCCCGCAGAGTACGAAATGGACGAACGGCAGTTCCCTGTGTAGTAACGCCGCCGCCGCGACGAAATTTGCATGATCTTTTTGCGGGTCGAACCGTGCGACAAGCCCAATAATTGGCGTTGTGTCATCAAGCCCCAATTCGGCGCGAACGGTGGCGCGTGCCTTGGGGTTTGGGCGAAATTGGCTTAGGTCGAACCCGTTGGGAATGATCTGCATTCGCTTAGCGTCGTAACCGATTGCCGTATGCACCTGCTGTGCGACGTGTGAGCAGCAGACGATTTTGCGCGGAATTCGGCGCGACATCAGCGCACACAGTCGCACCACGATCAGCGTACTGCGCTTACTGGTTTGGCGATCCAGCGTGCTGTTGCGGATATTCCACGCAATCGCCGCAACGCCCGCCTGTTTTGCCGCCATTCCGCCGATCAAATCTGCATGGTACATCCACGTCTGAACCACATCGGGACGAAATTTCTTGAGCTGCAAAGTGACCGCTCGGATCGCCGCCGGAGACGGAACGCCGCGTCCCATATTTGCCGTCAGAACGGGAATGCCCGATGCCGCAATCCGTTCGCCAATCACGCCAATCGGCAGTAGCGAGATGACTTGTACCTCGAAGCGGCTTCGGTCATGCTGCGCCGTCAATTTGGACAGCATCATCTCCGCGCCGCCCATATCGGTTCCCGTAATAATATGGCAGACTCGGATCATCGCTTCCCTGTCGCCTTGCTCAAGGCGTTCTGATATGCCGCAAGATTCTGTTCATAATTGCAGCGTTCGAGCAGTCGCAGTCGCCCCTGTTTGCCAATCGCTTTCCGGCGCGTTTCGTTCTCAAGCAGAAAATTGATCTTTGCCGCCAAACTTTCCACGTCGTTTTCCTGCGCCAGCATTCCGGTTACGCCGTCCTCGATCAAATCGTGTGCGGCAGCAACCGCCGTTGTTGAAACCACTGGAATTTCTAAACTCATCGCCTCATTGACCGTAAAGCCCCACGACTCGTTATTGACCGCTTCCGTTGGCAAAAATCGGGACGGCAGCACAAAAATATCTGCCGCCAAATAGTAGTAGAGCGATTCGTCTGCCAAACACGAACCCAAGAAGTGTACCCGTTCTGCAAGTCCCAAACGGCATACCACCGCCTCACACTCCGCCTGAAATTCACCGGAGCCGACAACAAGGAGACAACAGTCGTCAGGAGTTTGAGCAATCGCTTGAATCAACACATCGAGTGCCTTGTACCGGACGATCCGTGCCAAATAGAGGATTACCTTGCGCCCGCGTGCCACTGCTTGTATTCGCGCTCCAATCTCCTCTTCGCGTTCCTCATGACGCGGAACCGTTTGGAGATCGATGGTCGTGTTATACGCAGGGAACAGCCGCTCTGTCGGAACGTGAAACTCCTGCGCGAACATCTCGCACGCTTTCGTACTCGCCGGAACAATCGCGTCCACACACCGCCGCACAAGAAACGCCACATAAGGGCGCATCAGGCGATAAATGCGGATTTCATTCTGATACTTCCATGTCTCATCGAACAGCAGAATGCGTCTGCCAAGCAGCTGTAACGGCAGTGCCGTCAGCAGGAAGGGAAGCGAAGTCAAGCCCGAAAAGATGACCGCCTGATAGCGAAATACGCGCAAAATATCGAATGAAAAATTCGAGAACGGCAGACTTTTGATCTCATGCGCCTGCCGATACGGATAGGGAAACACCGCCAAAATCTCTTGGGTGGTTTGCCCCGCGTGCGTATTGCTCGGATTGATAAACGTGAACAGAAAATGGAATCCGCTGTCTCCGAGTTTGCGGAAAAGCGGCTCCCGATAATCGCGTATGGCAGGGTGAACATATAACTTCTTCATAAAATGTGCCTCTACGCACGCAGTCAATGAACATCGCAACTCAACGACCCAATGACCTAATCACCCAAATCGCGGAAAGATGCCGCGACGTTTCGCCAAGGCAAGAGCCAATGCCAGCATTTTTGTCGGGACTGCCAACAGTGCCAGCATCACCAACAGGCGCGACTTGCCGATGTTGCGGCGGTGCTGCCACGCAAACTGAAATCCGCCGAGACGATTTTGTCCGAGCGCGTAATAGAACGCCTCCCGAAAATACAGCACATTGAGATAGGGCGCGGAGGGCTTGCCGTTTGCTCGGTCATGGGCTTCGATGGCTTGGCGTGCCGCATGAAAACAGCGATAACTGTCCAACGCTTGTGCTGTCCGAAACGGATTTTTGCTCAGTGAACCGGCGGTTCGCGTGAAATAGACCCGCATCAGAGCCGGATGGACATAGAGCGGACCATCCTGCAAAATTCGTGCATAACTCAATGTGCCGCAAATTTTGCGGCAGCCACAGACAATATAGCCTTTGGTACGAGCGATTTCCCCACGAAAAATCGGCAGATATTCGCCGCGCCCAATGCCTTTGAGCCACTCTTCACGGGTATACAAACCGCCGCCGCTTCCTGTCGCTACGCCCCATTCCGTGATGGTATGCGCGAAGGCAAGCGGAGAGTGCGCGGTCCACGCCGCAAGCAAATCGCACAGGGTCTCACCCCAATTCGGCGTCACTTGATCGTCGGCGTCGAGAACAATGACTGCCTCGCCCGTTGTCTGTGCGAATGCCAAATTGCACGCCGCCGCTTTGCCGACATTGGTTTCGGAGCGCACAATATGGAGGGGACGTTTGCCGAACCATCGGAGCAGGGAGGCATCGAGAGGGGGATCGCTGCCATCGTCCGCGAGGACAACTTCGAGGTCGAAGCCGTGCTTGAAGCAGAGCGAGTTCAGAGTACGCTGTACTGTATCGCCCGCATTGTAACACGGAATTACGACGGAGATTCGGCGCAGAGGGATAGATACTGGTTCCGTATCGTTGAGCGACGTATCGAACAGCGAGGCGAAACGGAGCAGACGACTGCGCGAACCATAGGGGTTCGAGGCAGTGCTATCTTCCGCGTTTTCGTTTCCCGGCACGATTCGCAGCATAATATAAAATCAATCCACTCGTTCTAAAATATAGTTCTGCTTCGCCTGATGTTTGAGAATATACCCGCTGTTCTGAATCAATTCCAACGCACTGCCGCCCGCCAACGGCACAAAATCTTTGCTGAACTCCGTCACAATCAGGCGCGGATGAAGCGAACGCGGCGCGTTGGTGAAAAACGGCTTGAGAACGCGATACTCAAAGCCTTCGATGTCCATTTTCATCGCGGCGACTTCGGTTATGCTCTGTTCCAGCAGAATATCGTAGAGCGGCTTACACGGCACTTCGACGCCCTCATCGCCTTCGAGTAGAAACGAGTTGCCGCCGCGATTGCCGTGCGATTGAACGCCCAAGCGCAGGGTTTCGTGCTTATCCGAGACGCCGACATTCAGAGCGGTGATATTGTCGAGATCGTTCATCGCCAAATTTTCGCGAAACTTCGCGTAGTTGAACGGATCGGCTTCAATGGAGATCACCCGCCCGTTCTGCCCGACGACCTGCGACATTTGGAGGCTGTAAAAGCCGATATTCGCCCCGACATCCAAGAACGTATCGCCGGGCTTGAGAGATTCGCGTAAGTATGCAATTTCGGCGCGATCATAGAGCTGCGGATAGAACAGCAATCCGCCGTCTACACACTGTTCCGGCTGGAGGCGCATTTTCAAGCCCAACACATCGGCAATGGCGGCTTCGCGGGGTTTCCGCAGATAGATCGGTTTGAGAACGCGGTTGATGACCGCCGTTGCGTGCGGCAAATCGGGCAGGTGGCGTCCGACAAACATCATCATTTTGAGTTCAGTGTCGTGGGTTTCCGTCATGGTTTCCTCATATTTCCGGTCAAGCGTTCGCGGAGTGCGTCGGGCAGAAGTTTCCCGACTGCGCCGCGCACTTTGCCCAATCGCCAACTCAGCATCTCTTTGTCGGACATAATACCGCGCCGCGCAAAATCGCATCCAATGTTCATCGCGCCAAAGCGTTTGGCTTCCGGCTTGAACCACTTGCCACGCTGAACAACGTGATGATCATAAGTCAAAACAGAACGGGTTGCGCCGTAAAATCCGCTCGGATAGTGTTCGCTTCTCCCTGTGCCTTCCATCTCGAACTCCCAGATCGATTCGCCGCCACGCAGGAGTGTAAGGAGCGTTTCCCGCTTCCATATCGCGCCCTGCGTGCTGCAACGGTAAGGCATCCCAACAGGAATTTCGCGCACAAAATCAGGCACGCTGCCATTGAGATTTCCTACTGGCGGAGTGGGACGCGGCAGCAATCGGATCATATTGCTATTGTGCTTCTGCACAAAATTCAAGCACTCCAAAACGTCGGCGGTTTTGACCGTTGAGCGCAGAAAAAAGTCATCGAGCATCATCAGGACGTAGGGCGTGTCGAGTTCGCCCAGTTGCCGCCGGACTTGCGTTGACCAATTCTTTTCGTCGCCAGAGTTCAATGTTCGCACGTCGAACTGCGAGAACTCTTGCTTATTCGCACCCAAAACTACCGGAAACGGACAATCCGCCCAATGTCTTTGGAGCAGCGTAAAGAACGGCGTCCATAGGTCGGAATAGGCGTCACAACTCGGCACGAACAGCGTACACTGTGCGGTTTCAGGGACAGTTCCGGTTTGAGATTGGGCTTCTAAAATCGTAGCAGACATGATTATTTTTCAGGGCGTGTCAGGGCATACATTCCGCAAGCGTAGCGGCACGTTTTATAATCAATAGGCTTGGCGTTGTCGTTGCGTGCGCCGGAATCGTCCACACCCGTAAATTGAATCAGTTCCAAACCCTCTTCCGCGAACCAGTTGGCAATATCCTCCGGGTCATGAACGCGGTGGGCATTGAAAAACACTCGCGGCTGACCGACGGGAAGCCCGAAATAGAGTTTGCCGCCGGGAGCGACAATTCGCGCCAACTCGGTGATCGCTTTGCGCGTGCCTTGCGGGTCGAGCGGATCGCCGTAGCGTCCGAGTCCGATATGCTCCGCGACATGAAGGCTCGAAAGCGAAGAGACACTTTGATCAGGAAACGGCATTTCCAGAATGCTTCCGGCACGCGATTCGAGATTGGTAAACGGCTTGTCGAGCGGACGAATGTCAATGAAAACGACTTTGGTCACGCAGGAAAGGCAGGTGACCCAGTTAATTTGTGAACCCACGTCAATATGCTCCGGTGCGTCGCTTTGAGCGATATGCCGCATCGCCCACTCGCCGATGTTGACATAGTGCGGATCGAAGCCCGTCGTTGCCGTCGCTTGTCCTAAAACGGGATGCCACTTCCAGCGTGACAGCGGTTCAGCGGATGCCATGCGCCGATAACGCATTGCATCGCCGAGATAGCGCGGCAACGCGCCAATCGCCCGGAAAAATTGAAGCGGATCAACGAACGGGCTGATCACATTGCGAAGGGTGATGAGTAAACTTCTCATAATGGCTTACGCCCGTGTATGATAGATTCGGATGATGTCTTTGTCTACATCGAATCCGTTATAGCCGTTGGCTTGGGTTTGCGCCTTGACCGCTTCAAGCGTGGGATAATCGCCTTCGCCGGTAAAAAGTCGGGCATCGTCAATCAAAATGACGTGCTGTGCGGCGAGCGGATGGCGGAAAATATGCTCCAGTTCTTTTTGGATAGGAGTATCCAACTCGCCTTTTGCCGTAATGTCGCCGGAATAATGTCCATCCAGCCAGAACAACGTAGGCTGCGTGAGTTCGGCAAGCACGGTCTGTAGCACTTCACCGCTGTCGCCTTGCAGCAGCGTGATATGGGATTCGTTGGCAAATTTTTGCTTTGCCCGCTCCCACAGTTCCGTCTGCAATTCGATAGAGTAGATTCGCTCGAAATCGTTTTTGACCGCCGCGATCATGTTGCCCAGATAGGTTCCTGTTTCCACCAAAACGGGCGTCTTGAAACGCGCTCCGAACTCGCGGATAATGCCCTGTTTGACCGAATCAGCGGGCAATTCCGGGTTGCGAACCGACTGGACAAGAGCGTAAGCCGCTGTCTGTTTAATCCGATTTTTGACTTCTTTGGCAAGGCTTGTCATACGAGGCGACTCTCCTTTTCGGCGCGAATGCCGCGCCATAGATCCCGCAGCATCGGGAAGGCAATGATGTTGATAATGATACCGCCTAAAACGTATTTTCCGAATTCCGCCCATCCCGCGCCTATGACTCCATAGCGGGCAATCAGGGTATGGTAGAGCGGAATACATAACACTAACAAAACGACAGTATAGACGAATTGATGCCGGAACTGCCGCCCTGCGGAGAGCGTGATAGAACTCACGGTTCCTAAACTGTTGAGCGTCATGCCCGCACACATGAGTAAAAGCACATTGGTATAATCGCGATACTCAGGGGTGAAGAGTGCGCCGACAAGGGCTTTGCCGCCAAGCCATACGGCGAGTGTTACGGCAAGACTGATTCCGACATGGAGCAACGCTGTCTTTGCCACAAGCCGGAAGTAAGCGCGATAGTCGCCTTCCTGATAGTATTTGGAGACGCGGGCAAGTGTTGCTTGGCTGACAGTACCGGTAATCAATGTTACCATGCTCAGCAATGAGGCAACGGCGGAAAAATAGCCGATGTGACTCTCGCCGAAGGGCTTGAGAGCATAACGCGGCAGATTTAGCAAATAGGCGTTCATTGTTGCCGTGAATGCCAGCGGCAATGAGAGCATGAAGAGTTGCCGGATGGTTTGAGACGAGGGAAACACAAACAGCGATTTCGTTCCTGACACTTTGCGGGCGAACGGCAGATCAATGCCGAAAAACACCAATCCCCAGATTCCTCCCAGAATGAGGACAGCGGGCAACACTTGCCGCGTCAGAAACAGCACGCCGCCGAACAGCACAATGCTAAGAACGCTTTTAATTATCTGCGAAAGCGCAACATAATCCATTCGGTCATTGCTTTGCAGCGTGCCATAAGTCAAATCGCCCAGCGACTCGAAGCATTTTGCCACTCCAAAGACGAAAATCACCAAGCGGGCTTCCGAGGAGTAGGAGCCAGTCATCGCGACAATAGCGATAACGAACAGGGCAAGGACAGTTCCATAAATGCGCGTCCAAAAATAGTCCGGGAACGAATATTCGCCTTTCGCATCGGTCACTTGCAGACTGCGAAACTGCATCTGACTGAACATAATGATCGGCGTGATGACTGCCAAAGCCAGCGCGAACTGCCCGACTGCCTCCGCGTTGATCAGTTTGGCAAGCAGAGAAAGCAGGGCGTATTGTGCCACATAATAGACGGCGGTTCCGATTCCTGTCCAGAGGATATTGCGCTTGAGTGACAGCCGTCGGTAGGTTGTGGGCGGAATGGGATTGTTGCCGTCGTGTGCGGCGTTGGGACTCAAACTCATGAGGTCTCTGGTCGCTCATTACCGGGTGATCCAAAGCGTCGGTGCGGCAGGGCGGATTCTTTTCTATCGTTCATTATGCCATTATACCGCAAAACCGTCAGGTCAAATTTTGTCTGTCCGATTGTCGTGAAAATTAGAGGCAATAACGCCCCTGCTTCGAAAGGAAAAAACAAGGGCGAAAGAGTACAAGCAAACCCATCTGTTGGGTTGGCAGGCATCAATGGACTTGACAAACGCATTAGACCTCTTGCAAGAGTCGGGTAGAGATCACGTACCCGCCTGAAAAACAGAC
>CAZPZP010000012.1:15231-18961 GCA_964591025.1 uncultured Chthonomonadaceae bacterium | reverse complement strand
TGCGCGGCGAAGGCGGCATTTTGTGTCATGGCGACGGCGAACGATTCATGGAACGCTATCATCCCCAAAAAGAGCTGGCTCCGCGTGACATTGTGGCGCGTGCGATTGTGAGCGAAATGAAGCGGCGCGATGTGCCTTGTGTTTATCTCGACGCAACGCATATTGACAAGCATATGATACAAACTCATTTTCCAACAGTATATGAGCGGTGCTTGTCCGTCGGCATTGACATTACTCAAGTGCCGATTCCGATTGTTCCAGCGCAACATTATCAATGCGGCGGCGTGGTCACCGATTTGCACGGCAGAACCGATATTGCTGGGCTTTATGCGGCGGGCGAAGTGGCGTGTACAGGAGTGCATGGCGCGAATCGCTTGGCATCGAATTCCTTGCTTGAGGCGATGGTTTGGGGCAAGCGTGCGGCGTTTGTCGCGAAAAAAGAGGCGGCGGATTTCCGCATGGAACCCGAAAATGCGGAGTATGAGAATCAGCAGACGAGACCGAATACAACCGAACTTGCAGAACTGCGCTCCGAAGTGCAAAGCATGATGCAGCGCAATGTTGGCATTGTACGCACAACGGCGGAACTGGAAACCACCCGATTGTATCTCGAAACGGTTCTGGTGCGCCTCTCCGAACTCCAGAGCGAATTCGTCGAGTGGCACGAAACCCGTAATATCGCGCAGATCGGGCTGCTCATTGTAGCATCTGCATTGCAACGCAAAGAAAGTCGCGGCTTACATTATATCGAAGACTATCCCGAACTCCGCGAATCCGAACGTCACGATACCGTGCTAAAACCCAATTTGGAGCCAATGCCAGTATGAGCCTGATTCTTCCTGAAGGCTGGCGCGAAGTCCTCGCCGCTGAAAGAACCAAACCCTATTTCGATGAACTGACAAAGTTCGTCGCTGAACAGCGTGCCGCCCATACCGTTTTTCCTGAAGAGAAGGATGTTTTCAATGCTCTGAAAACGACGCCCTACGAAAAAGTCAAAGTACTGCTGCTCGGTCAAGACCCGTATCATGGGAAAGGACAGGCGCACGGCTTGAGTTTCAGCGTGCAACAAGGCGTCTCGAAACCGCCGTCACTGGTCAATATGTTCAAGGAGTTGAAAGACGATCTCGGCTGTCCGACTCCCAATCACGGATCGCTGTTGAGTTGGGCAGAGCAGGGCGTTTTGCTCCTCAATGCCGTGTTGACGGTGCGCCAAGCCAGAGCCAATTCGCACAAAGATCGCGGCTGGGAAAAGTTCACGGATGCGGTCATTGCTGCCATCAATGAACGCGAAACGCCCGTCGTCTTTTTGTTGTGGGGCAGTTATGCAGGGAAGAAAACCAAACTGATCACCAATGAGCGGCACGCTATTCTGAAAATGGTTCATCCGTCGCCATTGTCCGCGCACAACGGTTTTTTCGGGAGCAAGCCATATTCCCAAGTCAACGTGGCACTGGAATCTGCCGGGCAGCCTCCGATTGATTGGTGTCTGCCGAATGTCTGAGTCGTCGTTCTCCCCTCCTTACGGAAGGAGGGGGACGGGGGGAGGTTCTGGTTGACTGGCAGAAAAGAAAAAGCGAATTTCGGCACGGTCTATCTGATCGGCGCGGGTCCTGGCGATCCCGGACTGATCACGGTGCGGGGAGCGAATCTGCTCAAAACCTGCGATGTGATCGTTTATGATCGCCTTGCTCATCCAAGTCTGCTCTATTACGCTAAGCCAAACGCCGAGCAAATTTATGTCGGCAAATCGTCCGCGCATCACAGCATGAAGCAGCCGGACATCAATCTGCTTTTGGTGGAAAAGGCGCAACAGGGTTTGAGTGTGGCGCGTCTCAAAGGCGGCGATCCGCTGGTGTTTGGGCGCGGCGGGGAAGAGGCGAGCTTCTGCCGGGACAACGGAGTCGCGTTCGAGATTATTCCGGGCATTACGTCGGCGATTGCGGCTCCTGCTTATGCGGGGATTCCGGTCACGCATCGGGACGCGGCATCCTCGTTTGCGGTGATCACCGGGCATGAACGCGATGATCGGGGCGAAGCCGGAACCCGTACCGCCGGAGAAGCGGAACAACGTCGCAACTGGAGTCATATCGCTTATGCCGCCGATACGCTAGTCTTTCTGATGGGTGTGGAGGCGTTGCCTGAGATTACGGCGCGACTCACAGAGTTTGGACGCGATCCGAATACTCCTGTGGCGTTGGTTCAGTGGGGGACGTGGACTCGTCAGCGCGTCGTTGTGGGAACTCTTGCAACAATCAGCGGCGAAGTCAAACGCGCCAATTTGACTGCTCCGGCGGTGTGTGTTGTCGGTGAAGTGGTTAATTTGCGCGAACGTCTGCGGTGGTTCGATGACTCGGTCTCACGTCCGCTGTTCGGCAAAAAAATCGTCGTGACTCGCGCCCGTGAGAGAGACTCGGCTCTTTCAGATTTGTTGCGAAGTCGCGGAGCTGAACCGATTGAGTTCCCGGTCATCAAAATCGAAGCCATCGCGGAGACAAGAGCGATAGACGCTGCCCTCAGAAATTTGCCCGAATACGCTTGGGTGATTTTCACCAGCACGAATACTGTGCCGATTATCGCCGCTCGCTTGGAGGCGTTACGTCTCGACGCCCGCGCCTTTGGAACGGCAAAAATCGCGGCAATCGGTCCCGCGACGGCTGAGGCGATCCGGCAGCATTTGGGATTACGCGCCGACTTTGTGCCGACTGAAGCGGTTGCCGAAGCGGTTCTTGCTCAATTTCCCGATAACGATTTGACGGGCAAACGTATCTTAGTCCCACGAGCCAGAGAAGCCCGCGAAATTCTGCCGGAACAGTTAACTGAGCGCGGTGCAACGGTAGACGTGATTTCTGTCTATGAAACTCTGTTCGATGAGTCAGCGAGCACCGAAATTCATACGCAATTGGATGCAAATGAGATTGATGTTTTGACCTTTACGGCGTCGTCAACAGTTCATAATTTCATCAAAGCCTTGACCCAAAATTCTCAGAACCTCCCCCCGTCCCCCTCCTTCCGTAAGGAGGGGGAGAAGGATACCCCGGCCCCCTCCTTCCGTAAGGAGGGGGAGGTTCTGGTCGCGGCGATTGGTCCGGTGACTGCCGACACTTTGCGCGAGTATGGTTTGGAGCCGGATATGGTCGCGACGGAGCATACCATTCCGGGACTTGTGAGTGCGATTGAAGCCTATTTCCAGCAAAGCGAGACATTGAAGCGATGATTCTCCCCCTCCTTACGGAAGGAGGGGGCGGGGGGTGGTTAATGGTTAATCTCAAATATCGTCCGCGCCGCTTGCGCCGAACCGAAAACCTGCGCCGCATGGTGCGCGAAACCTACGTCACCAAAGACGATTTGCTCTATCCTCTTTTTGTTACGGAAGAGGCGGAAAGCAGCGAAATCGCATCCATGCCGGGAGTGTCACGCCTAACCCTCGATGATCTTTGCCGCAAAGTGGAAACCGTTGCCGAGTTGGGCATTCCAGCGATCATGCTGTTTGGAATACCGACGCATAAGGACGAGTGGGGGAGCGGCGGCTATAGTGATGATGGAATTGTGGCGCGTGCCATTCGAGCGGTGCGGAAGACGGTTGGGAGTGCGGTGACGATCTGCCCGGATGTCTGCCTCTGTGAATATACCAGTCATGGACACTGTGGGATCATTGAAGGCGCAGAAGTTGACAACGATTCGACACTGGCTTTATTGCAGCAGACCGCTGTTTGTTATGCCACTGCCGGAG
>CAZPZP010000012.1:0-15131 GCA_964591025.1 uncultured Chthonomonadaceae bacterium | reverse complement strand
GATTCGACACTGGCTTTATTGCAGCAGACCGCTGTTTGTTATGCCACTGCCGGAGCCGATATAATCGCTCCGTCCGATATGATGGATGGGCGCGTGGCGGCGATCCGCTCCGACTTAGATATGTATGGATTTTCTCACATTCCCATTATGGCGTACAGCGCGAAATATGCAAGCGGATTTTATGGTCCGTTCCGAGAAGCGGCAGACAGCACGCCCCAATTCGGAGACCGGCGTTCCTACCAAATGGATTCGCCGAATCGCAGGGAGGCTTTGCGTGAAATCGCCCTCGACATCGAAGAAGGCGCGGATATTGTCATGATTAAGCCTGGTCTTGCCTATCTCGACATTCTGCGCGACGCCCGCGAATTTTGCGATTTGCCGCTTGCCGTGTATAATGTGTCCGGCGAGTACAGCATGGTCAAGGCGGCGGCGCATAACGGCTGGATTGACGAGCAGCGCGTTGTCACCGAAATTCTGACAGGTTTCAAGCGGGCAGGGGCAGATATTATCCTCACTTACCACGCTTTGGACTATGCCCGATGGCTGTCACAAGCCAGTTGACAGCCAATTCTCCCTCTCCTTACGGAAGGAGGGGGCTGTGGGGGGTGGTTATACTCACGATAATGGCTCTTATAGTGAGTATCCGCGAGTCGTTTTGGCGACTCGCTTTTTCTTTTCTGCCAGTCAACCAGAACCTCCCCCCGGCCCCCTCCTTACGGAAGGAGGGGGAGAACGAGGACTTTACCGAATGTCTAAACAGGAAAAATTGACCTCCGTACCGATTGCCGAAGCCGCCAGAATCTTAGGAATCTCGGAGCGTACCGTCTATCGGCGCATCAAATCGGGTGACATTCGGCGTGACAAAGTGTCAGACAGAGAGGCAGTCGCAAGGGTGTTTTGTGAGGGAATTACTGTTGAAAGTGTTGTCAAAATGTCTGACACAGTGGACTTTCCTCAAAATACGGAGGTGGCGGCAATTCGGGCGGAAGTGGCGGCGCGTGACGCTCAAATCGAAAGCCTGATCGCCAATCAGCGTGAGATGAATCAGACAATCCAGCAACTGAATCAGCAACTCTATGAACTCGCTCGGCTGATTTTTGCGTCAGAATCAGAGAAGAACGAGAAGAAAACGGGATTATTGGGGCAGTGGCTTCGCAAATGGAAGCCCGAAAAGCAGGAGAAGCCATAAATCATGAGCGAGCAACAGAAAAAACAGCGGAAATTGAACGTGTCGGGCATCAAATCGGTCTTTGCCAGTGTCGTGTCGTGTCTGACAGCGGCGTGGAGTTCTGTCACTGGACTTGGAGCGCAGTTGATGTATTCGCCTTCGCTTTCGTGGATGTTTGGGTTCCGCACAGAAAAGGCAAATATCATCGGTTTGCGTTGTGCCGCCTTCGCCTCACTTGCCGCGATTGTGGTTTTCCTGCGAGTCGGCTCGCTTTCCAGTCATCTGCTTTTCTTGGGATTTCTGTTATTTGTTGGGCTGACGCTCGGCGCACTGATTGGAGCAGGTTTCACTGTCAAGACTGAAAATCTCAATACGCGGCGTATTTTCCAAGTCGCGGGCGTGGGCTTGATGATTTGGACTGCGGCACAGGCAACACGCATTTCGCTTCTCAATCCCTCCATGGCGTTGGCGCAATGGAACGGAATAGGGCAGATATTGGGCATCGGGATTGTTGTGGGAGCATTGACACAAATTTCGCGCCTTCTCAGTGGGACACTGCTACTTCCCGCGTTATACTTTCTGAGCGGGTTTGCCGTGCATCAGTCAGTCGGCATCGCCTTAACCGTAGTGTTTCTGGCTTCACTCTTGCCGAATTTGAGTTATTCGCGGCAAGTCCTGCCGGAACCGACTTATCTTTCGCCCTCGATATTGGGTGCGCTGGTCGGCGGAATTGGCGGCAGTCTGATAGTGCTGCGGCTGACGAACCAAGCGATTCTGATCGCCTTCGCCCTGACGGCGATGTTTCTGTGCGGGCGCGAACTGACCCGAATCTACTTCGATTCGCTGCCTTCTCCGCAGACAGAACCCGACGATAACCCTTCATAAAAAAGAGTCCTGCGTATCGGCTATAATAGGATAGAGAAACGAGAAATTTGGGAAACGGAGCAAAGGGCAATTATGGCGTTTGGATTTTTCAAGAAAATACTTCAGAAGGTTGATCAGATCGTCACGGGGCGCGGCAAAATTGACGAAGACTTATTTGAGGAACTCGAAGAAGAGTTGATTCAAGCCGACGTGAATATCGGGACGACACAGATGGTTCTCAGAGAATTGCGCCAAGCGGTTCAAGACGAACGTATGAGCGGAGGCGATGAGGTCATTGCGAAACTCAAAGCAAAACTGACTGCTACATTGGAAAAGGCGGGCGGTGAGCAGGGCAGTCGCTTGAAAGTCGCGCCAACCGCTCCCACCATGTATCTCATTGTCGGCGTCAATGGGGTGGGGAAGACGACTACTATCGCCAAACTTGCTTATATGCTTCAGCGTCAGGGCAAAAAGGTGGTACTCGCGGCAGGGGATACGTTCCGCGCCGCCGCGATTGATCAGTTGGAGATTTGGGCAGGGCGCATCGGGTGCGAAATCGTCAAACACCGGGAAGGCTCCGACCCGTCCGCTGTGATTTTCGACGCGATCAAAGCCGCCCGCGCCCGCAATGCCGATTATATTATTGCCGATACCGCCGGGCGAATCCATACCCGCACGCATCTCATGGAAGAACTCAAAAAGATCAATCGTATTACGGAACGCGAACTCGGCAGACCCGCCGACGAAACCCTGCTCGTTCTCGACGCCACCACCGGACAGAACGCCATCAGTCAAGCCCAACAGTTTATGAAGGCTGTTCCCTTGACGGGAATCGCGCTGGCAAAATTAGACGGCACGGCTCGCGGCGGCATCGTTCTGACAATCGCCGATGAACTCAAACTGCCGATCAAAGTCGTGGGATTGGGCGAACGCCTTGAGAACTTGGAAGAGTTCAGCCCGACTAAATTTGTAGACAGTCTGTTCGAGGATTGAACCCATTTGAAACTCTCCTCTGAAATTCGGGTGCATTCGCTTGCCAGTGGAAGTAGCGGCAACGCCATGCTGGTTCAATCCGGCGACACCAATCTGCTCATTGACGCGGGGCTGTCGCTTCGGGCGTTGGGTCAGCACCTTGCTAAACGCGGTGTTGTTGTCGGGAATTTGTCTGGCGTTCTGCTCACGCACGAACATCATGATCACGCGCTGAGTGCGAACGCCGTGGCTCGCCGCTATGCCGCGCCTCTGATCGCCAATTCTGCCACATTGGAGGCTCTCCATGCTCGAACAGGAATCGCGTGTTCCGTTCAGGAATTACCGACGGGGAATGAATGGCATATTGGCGGCTTGAATGTTCGTTCATTTTCTGTCTGCCACGATGCCGCCGCACCCGTCGGTTATACGATCCAAACTCCGACCTCGAAAATTGTCTATTGCACCGATAACGGCTGTCGAACGCCGCAACTGACGGAAGCATTGGGCGGCGCATCGCTGGCAATTATCGAGGCAAATTATGAAACCGATTGGCTTTGGCGCGGAACCTATACGCCCGAAATGAAAGCCCGTGTCGCGTCCGATACCGGGCATTTATCGAACCAAGACTGCGCGGCACTTTTAGCCGAACGGCTCGACGATGGCAGCCCGTTATGTATTTGGCTGGCACATCTTTCGCGGAATAATAACTCTCCGAGTTTAGCAAAAAGAATGGTTGGAAATTTCCTCAAAAATGCCGTTTCGACGCCGTTCACTCTCGAAATTGCCCTTCGTGATACCCCCAGTTTGACGTGGCGTTCCGGGCAGTTTGCCTCTCAAATGTGTTTGTTATAACATTTTTCAGATTCCGGTATTTTCCCCCTTTTCGGAAGGACAGAACTGTGTTATACTACGCCCAGAGAAACTACAGCCCTGCAAGTACGTGGGCGACCATCCCCGAAGAATAGCACTCTCACCAGCCCGATTCGCTTTGTTCAGCATCACCGAAAGGCACTGTTTTTACAGTTGCGCTTTGAACATCTCCTGTAGAGTTTGAGGGACGGACGCGCACATGAAGACAATTTCGGAAATCCTCCGAAACGACCCCGTTTGGGTCAATCCCAACCACGCAATCGAGGCTGCCATTATTTTGATGCGCGGCTTGAATATGGGCGGTTTGCCTGTGATGGAGAGTGAAGAGATTGTCGGCATCGTGACCGAACGTCTCCTCATGGGTGAGGACAAACGCAAACGAGTCGAAGACGTGATGGAGCGTACAGTCATCACATTGCCGCTCTCGACTTCCATCCGCGAAGCCGCGCAAATCATGATGCGTGAAAAGCGCAACTATCTGCCCGTGACCCATGAAGATGGAACGCTTGCGGGTCTGCTCTCCGAGTCCGAACTGCTGGCAGAAATGCGCCGCCCCGTCGATCCCATCACAGAACTGCACTGGTCGGACAGTCTGCGCGAGTGGGCAATCGAACAGCTACAAGCCGGACAGGAGATGACTCTGCTTTTTATTGACATTGACGATTTCGGGATGTTCAACAAGCGGCACGGTCATGTTGTCGGCGATGCTGTTCTCAAAAATGTTGCCGATGTCCTCAGCAGCCTCACCGATTCGAATCGAGAGATCGCCTGTCGGTATGGGGGCGACGAGTTTTGTATAGCGACCTTGCGAGATGCCATCGAAGCGACGGCAATGGCAGAGATTGTGGAGCGAAATGTCGCCAAAATCTCGTTTGCCGATATTCCCGAACTTTCTGTCGCTGTCACTGTAGGGCAGCGCGGAGGCAAGCGGAACCGCGAACGCGAACATACCCATTATGTCGCCACGCTCAATAACCTCATTAACTTGGCGAGCCGCGATTGTATCCTGAAAAAAGCCGGGCGGCGTTCCGTCGAAGCCTCGTCTCTGGATGCCAATACCCTGAACGCACTGCTCCCCCTGCCTCAGAATGCGATTGTCCAAACAACAGAGCAAGGCACGATGTCTACAAATGACAATCACGACGCGGATTCTGTTCTTTCCGAACGTGTCATGTCCACTCCAGCGCAAGCCTATTTGGACGGTTTGCGCCTCGCCTCACTGGGCGTGACACGATCCAATGGTATCGCTCATGTTCACGTTGAGCTGGAACGCGGGCGCGGTGGATCGGGAAATCTGTCTGCGCTGGCACGGAATACTCTCCTTGTCGAAAACTTCGCGGGAGACGCTTCGGGGCAGGAAGAGGGCGAAAGTCTGCGCCGTGTTGTCGCGGAAGCCACAGCAGCGGCGTTGCGTCAGGCGTTGCCTTTCGGCTATGATATTCGCCTCGATGAAGTTCTGCTTGCTCAAACCGCCGATGGTCGCCGCCTCATCACCATCGCGGGCATTTTTGTGACGTTAACAGATACGCGCCCGATTGCCGGAAGTGTTTTCAGCGGAGCCGATCCGAATCGGGCGGTTGCGGCGGCAGTTCTTTCTGCGGCGAATCGCCAATTGGCACGTCTGCCCTTTCCCACTCTCCATGCTGGCAAGTAACATTTTTCTTCTCTGAACTCATGTCTTCCAAAAAACTGATAATTTTCTTGTGTGTTTTCCCTGTGTCTCAATGGAATAAATTCTGTGAGCGATGAACTCGGTGGTAAATTTGAAACCGCCGCATTGTAATTTCGTTTCAATCTGCCGATAGTGCCACAATGGCTGTAACCTCCCAGGTGGGAATGTTAGGCACTGATAGAGTGAGACGGTTCATCCCTCGCGGTAGGACGCCGCAGAGAAAAAACACGGAGGACACCCAAAATGGGTTTGCGTATCAATACCAACGTCGAAGCTTTCAACTCGCTTCGCAACTTACAGAATGTTTCCATGAAAGTCTCGACCAGCGTCGAGCGATTGTCGAGTGGACTTCGCATCAACCGCGCCGCCGATGATCCGGCAGGGCTTGTCGTCTCGGAAAGTCTTCGCGCTCAAATCGATGGCATGAGCCAAGCGGTGGAGAACAGCCAGAACGCTTCCAACCTCATCAAAACCGCAGAAGGCGGACTGACCGAAGTCAACGCTCTGCTCCGCGACATTCGCCAACTGGCAGTTCATGCAAGCAACTCAGGTGTCAACGACCAAGTCGCCACCCAAGCCGACCAGACCCAGATCACCTCCGCGATTGCCTCCATTCAGCGCATCGCCGAGCAGACCCAATTCGGCAACAAAAAACTCCTCGATGGAACCTCGGGCATTTCGGCGGCGGTTGTCAATACTAACACTGTCAGCGGTATGTCTCTCGGCAGCACCTTCGGCGGTGTGGCGACCCAAACAGGAACCCTCAACATCACCGTTGACAATGCGGCAACCCGCGCTCAGATGGTGGGTACGGCGACCTTTGCAACGGTCAATGCCAGCATCTCGACGGTCAACGGAACCACCATCGGCAGCGGTGGCTCGATTGTTGTCAACGGACAATCCATCTCCATCAGCGGTTCCGAGAGTGTGCAGGCGCTCATTGATAAGGTCAATGACTTGGCGAGTTCGACCGGCGTTTCGGCGGCGTTCACCTTCGGCAACGGTTCGGGTTCCATCGTTCTGAAGCAGAACAATTATGGCTCCAATGGCGTCATTCGCTTGTCGGAGAGCAATACGCTCATTACGGGGTCGTCGGCGACCACACAGATCGGATTGAATGCGACAGTGACAGTGTTTGCGACCGGATTGGTCAACGGAACCGCTACGACGGTGATCAGCACCTTCTCCGGTGGGCGAGCTGCATCGGACAGTGGATTGCGTGTGACTGATACCTATGGCAACTCGGTCTTGCTGACCGAAGCGGGCAATGCGACGACGACGACAAACCGCACGGTGGGAACGGTGATTTCGGGCAACCTTCAGTTCCAGCTCGGAGCCAACAGCGGGCAGACGGTCAATGCGAGTTTGGGCAATATCCGCACCTCCAATCTCGGCGGAACAGTGGTGGCGGGGTCGAACTTGTCGCTCATCGATGTGACGACGGCGGCGGGGGCAAGCAGAGCCTTGCTCATCGCCGACGAAGCCATAGGACAAGTCACAACGTTGAGGTCGACACTGGGTGCGCTTCAGAAGAACACCCTCGATTCGACGGTGCGTTATCTGGGAGTGGGGATCGAGAACTTGTCGGCATCGGAAAGTCAGATTCGCGATACGAATGTCGCTGCCGAAGTCGTGTCACTGACCAAAAATCAGATTATCCAATCTGCTGCTCAGTCAATGCTGGCACAGGCGAATGCCTCGCCGCAATCGGTTCTCAGTCTCTTGCGATAACTTCTGTTTATCGCACTTCGGCAGGCGAGAGAGAAATCTCTCGTCTGCTTTTTTTGTGTTCTTTTAGAAACCCGGTAATTATACGTTGTGTCCTCCCTGCATTTTGACGGAATAAACTCAGTGAGCGATGAAGACGGTGGAAAATTTGACCCACTTTACTTCATCCCTCGCGGCAGGATGCCGCAGAGAAAAAACACGGAGGACACCCAAAATGGGTTTGCGTATCAATACCAACGTCGAAGCTTTCAACTCGCTTCGCAACTTACAGAATGTTTCCATGAAAGTCTCGACCAGCGTCGAGCGATTGTCGAGTGGACTTCGCATCAACCGCGCCGCCGATGATCCGGCAGGGCTTGTCGTCTCGGAAAGTCTTCGCGCTCAAATCGATGGCATGAGCCAAGCGGTGGAGAACAGCCAGAACGCTTCCAACCTCATCAAAACCGCAGAAGGCGGACTGACCGAAGTCAACGCTCTGCTCCGCGACATTCGCCAACTGGCAGTTCATGCAAGCAACTCAGGTGTCAACGACCAAGTCGCCACCCAAGCCGACCAGACCCAGATCACCTCCGCGATTGCCTCCATTCAGCGCATCGCCGAGCAGACCCAATTCGGCAACAAAAAACTCCTCGATGGAACCTCGGGCATTTCGGCGGCGGTTGTCAATACTAACACTGTCAGCGGTATGTCTCTCGGCAGCACCTTCGGCGGTGTGGCGACCCAAACAGGAACCCTCAACATCACCGTTGACAATGCGGCAACCCGCGCTCAGATGGTGGGTACGGCGACCTTTGCAACGGTCAATGCCAGCATCTCGACGGTCAACGGAACCACCATCGGCAGCGGTGGCTCGATTGTTGTCAACGGACAATCCATCTCCATCAGCGGTTCCGAGAGTGTGCAGGCGCTCATTGATAAGGTCAATGACTTGGCGAGTTCGACCGGCGTTTCGGCGGCGTTCACCTTCGGCAACGGTTCGGGTTCCATCGTTCTGAAGCAGAACAATTATGGCTCCAATGGCGTCATTCGCTTGTCGGAGAGCAATACGCTCATTACGGGGTCGTCGGCGACCACACAGATCGGATTGAATGCGACAGTGACAGTGTTTGCGACCGGATTGGTCAACGGAACCGCTACGACGGTGATCAGCACCTTCTCCGGTGGGCGAGCTGCATCGGACAGTGGATTGCGTGTGACTGATACCTATGGCAACTCGGTCTTGCTGACCGAAGCGGGCAATGCGACGACGACGACAAACCGCACGGTGGGAACGGTGATTTCGGGCAACCTTCAGTTCCAGCTCGGAGCCAACAGCGGGCAGACGGTCAATGCGAGTTTGGGCAATATCCGCACCTCCAATCTCGGCGGAACAGTGGTGGCGGGGTCGAACTTGTCGCTCATCGATGTGACGACGGCGGCGGGGGCAAGCAGAGCCTTGCTCATCGCCGACGAAGCCATAGGACAAGTCACAACGTTGAGGTCGACACTGGGTGCGCTTCAGAAGAACACCCTCGATTCGACGGTGCGTTATCTGGGAGTGGGGATCGAGAACTTGTCGGCATCGGAAAGTCAGATTCGCGATACGAATGTCGCTGCCGAAGTCGTGTCACTGACCAAAAATCAGATTATCCAATCTGCTGCTCAGTCAATGCTGGCACAGGCGAATGCCTCGCCGCAATCGGTTCTCAGTCTCTTGCGATAACTTCTGTTTATCGCACTTCGGCAGGCGAGAGAGAAATCTCTCGTCTGCCTTTATTTTTGACAGTCCGCCCTCAGATTCGCTATAATGTAAGTCTTATCCGCTAAGAATCAGAGAGAACTCAGACAAATCAGAGAGAACTCAGATAAATAGGACACACGGCTCAGATCGGGGGTTGAAAACCCCCGTCTGCAATGGCGTTCCGCCAAGCGTCCTTCGGACGCAAATGCGTGTCCTGTTCAAGTGATTGCTCTATGAGGTCGGGTAAAGAACTCTGCAAGAAAGTCGCGATGAAGTTCAGCATGGTTTTCCTCTGGATAGTTCTGCTGTGCGGCTGTTCGGGAGCAACCGTTTTGGCACAGCAAGAACAAGAGGCGGCAAGTAGCCGCATCGGCGAATATATTGATATTCCGAATTTGCGCTCGAAAGTTTTAGGCAACGCCCGCAATATCACGGTGCTGCTGCCCCCATCGTATCGCACGAAGCCGACCCAACGCTTTCCCGTTCTCTATGCACAAGACGGACAGAATCTGTTCGATGTTCGCACTGCCTTCGGGCAGCGCGAATGGGAATTAGACGAGACGACGCGGCGCATGAACCGTGAGGGAATTCTGCCGGAGATCATTATCGTCGGGGTATGGAACACTCCCAAGCGAATGCGGGAGTATACGCCCGGCGTCGGCGGAGATCGTTATCTGCGGTTTTTGGTGGAAGAACTCAAACCCATTATCGATTCGCGCCTCCGCACGATGCCCGAATCCAAGCATACGGCGATTATGGGCAGTTCGATGGGCGGATTGATCTCGACTTGGGCGGCGTTGCGGCGTCCTGATGTCTTTGCACAGTCGGCGAGCCTGTCTGCGGCATTTCAGTTTATGGGCGAAGCGATCATCAATGAACTCAAGGCGCAAAAGAAGCCTGCTGGACGACACTATTTCGATATTGGAACCGAAGAAGTTCAGGATCGCCCTGAGCGTTACGTCAAATATATGAGCCAGATGGAGACAATTCTCGAAGATTCGGGCTATCGGTGGGGCAGAGACTATGTGACTTATATCGAAGTCGGCGGACAGCATAACGAAGCGATGTGGGCAAAGCGCGTTTGGCGTCCGCTGTCGTTTTTGTTCAGCCACGAAAAATAAGCAATAGAGGAGTATTTTCCTCAGTGTTCGGGTACAAAAAACGTACCCGACTCAAAACAGACGTCCTGCGGACGCATACAATAGCCGAGGCGTCATGAGCAGACCTTATTCCGTCAGAACGTGGTGGGACATTCGGCGATAGGCTTCCGCGAGCAAGTCGGACATATTCCGCACATCGTCGGCATTGTAAGCGAGCAGAATCTCCAGCGACTTTTCATGCCCCGCCCGATATTCTCGCCATAACCGCACCGCATCCCACCCGCTCAAGCCGCGTGTCGCGTTCTGCCGCTCTATTCCCAACTGCTGTTCGATACTCTTCAAGCCGCCCTTGAACCCCAAACGTTTTAATACAAAGCAAAGATCGACGTGCATCTGCGGCAAAGGAAGGCGCGGATAGGCGCGGCGAATGAAGGGAATATCGAAGCCTGTGCCAAAGAAAGTGACGATAATCGCCGCCTCATCGAGCGACTCAGGGAACTGCTCCAAATTCTGCCCTTTGACATATTGCTTGAGGTTGCAACCATCATAGACGCCTACGACGGTGAGGTCGGTGGGTCTCATACCGCCGTTTGTTTCGATGTCAAGGAACGCAAGCCGATGCCCGAACGACGGAACGGCTCGCCAATGCTCTCCGGCGGGCAGACGCTCGCGGAACCAAGCAAAATCTTCAGCGGCAAGGCGTTCGATAGATTCTTCGACGATGGGAGTCAGCAGGGCGCGTTGAGGGGAAGAGAGGGGAAGGTTCTTTTGGTCGGCGAGATAGTCCTGCCAAGTGCGGATACCCGTATCCCAGAGGCGTTTCTCCGTAACGCGCCCGATGCCTTGCGCGTGGATATAGGTGCATTCGAGAAGTGAGGGCGGGGTTTGCATAATTGACTCGTTTCACTTTAAAGATGTGGAAGGGATTCCACATTCTTGGCGCGAATTCCTTCCTTTGATGTGACTTTTTTCAGGCTGCGGCGTCTATGAGGGGAGTGATTTCGTAGAGAAAACAGATTTGATGAGAAGGAAGGAAAGCAGCCAGAAGTGTTCTCCTGATCGGGTAGAGATCACGTACCATCGGGTACAAAAACGTACCCGACTCAAGTACAGTCGTCCTACGGACGAAACCTTCCCCTGCAACGTGATCACTCCCAAGAGAGGATTTGCGTCCGCAGGACGCCTGTTTTTCAGTCGGGTACGTTTTTGTACCCGAACACTTATGCAAGAAATCTATTTGATAAGAAGGAAGGAACGCAACAGAGATGAATAATCGAACCTTGAAAATGGGATTTGCGCTTGCACTTGCGGTATGTGCGGTGCAAGCCGCGCACGCTCAGGGCAATGTCAGCAATGATTTCAGCGATTATGTGGCGAAGAATCTTGACGATGTGACCGCGACGATGCGCGTCGCGTTTTATGATGAACAATCGGGGCGCAAGATGGGTGAAGGCTTCGAGATGATGCACAAAATCAAGGGCAATATCACCATGCGCTACAAAGAAGAAAACAAACTTCGCCTTGACAGCCGCGCACCGAAGGCGATTTTTATTGTCAATGGGACAACACAGTATGCCAGTCTCCCCGGTTTCAATATCAATACCAAAATGCAGTTTGATAACTCGCCCGGCAAGCGCAAAACTCTGCTCGATGTCGGTCTTATCGGAGCAGGGTATCTCGATTATGCACAGGGAGAGTTTCGCGGCGTGCGTCCCGTGGAGGGCGTACCGTGTGCCTTGTTCAAGGTGAGTTATAAGGACAAAAAGCTCGACACGTCACACCGTATGATCTGGGTCGATCCGAAAACAAAGGTCACATTGAAGCGCGAAGAGTACAGTCAAGAGGGTAAACTCAATGGGACGTTCTATTATAAGAAACCCAAAGAGATCGCCCCCGGTGTTTGGTTCCCGTCTGCCATCGAAGTGCATAACAACGAGGGCAAAAAGGCGGGCGTGACAAATTATAGCGATGTGAAAGTCAATCAAGGGCTTGCCGACACGCTGTTCAAGTTGTGAGATGAGGCAAGAACACAATTCGAGGGGAAACAGACGGGGAAAACACAGTCGTTTTCCCCGTTTGCACGTCGCAGTTTTGAGGAAGGAGAGAGAAATGAAACAGCAGACATTTGGAATGTGCCTCGTGGCATTGACAGCAACCGTGGGATTGGCGTTCGCGGCAGGGAATAACGCTGACGTGAACCTTCGCAAGCAAGCCGCCGAGTATTATAAGCCGCTGCCGACTGTCGTGATGCCGAAAGAGGGAACGGCGAAGTACGCGGAGATTTCGTTGGGCAAGATGCTTTTTCATGACCCGCGCCTCTCGAAAAGCGGAGTCATTTCGTGCAATACCTGCCACAATCTTGCAAGCTACGGCGTTGATGGATTGGCGACAAGTTTGGGGCATGGATTTGTTTCAGGGACGCGGAACTCGCCAACGGTGTTCAATGCGGCACTCCATACGCGGCAGTTTTGGGATGGTCGCGCCAAAGATGTCGAGGAGCAGGCACTGGGACCGATCTTGAACCCGAAAGAGATGGCAATGCCCGCCTCCGATGACGTTTTGACGAAGATCGGAAGCATTCCCGATTACGTCAAAATGTTCAGGAAAGCCTATCCGAAGGAGTCGAAGCCAGTAAGTTATGCCAACGTCGGCAAGGCTATCGGTGCGTTCGAGCGCACACTGCTGACACCGTCGCGCTTCGACCAGTTTTTGGCAGGAAAAGACGCCGCCCTGACCGTAAAAGAGAAGCGGGGCTTGCAGACTTTTCTCTCTATCGGTTGTGCGGGCTGTCATGCGGGGGCGGCGATGGGCGGGCAGGTGTTTCAGAAGTTCCAGATACCCGGACTGAACAATGAAGACGATCAGGGGCGATTTGCAGTGACGAAAGACCCGCGAGATAAGTTCGTATTCAAGGCGTATTCGCTGCGAAATATCTCCCGTACCGCGCCCTACTATCATACTGGAAGTGAATGGGACTTGAGCAAGGTTGTCGAAGTCATGGCGGAGGTACAAAATAACAAGAAACTGACCCCCCGGCAGACCGAAGAGATCACGACGTTCCTCGATTGCTTGACAGGTGACATCCCAAAATACGCGCTGGAACTGCCGATTTTGCCCGCATCGGGAAAAGCCACGCCGAGACCCGGAATGTAAAACAGGGAGAGAAGTGCCTACCTCACCCCCGACCCCTCTCCTGATCAGTCGCAAGCTCCTTAGGAGAGGGGAGAATCAAGCCCAAACAAAGAGACTCCCCCTCTCATAGTGAGGAACGAACGGCAAGGAGAGGGGGGCGGGGGGTGAGGTTGAGAGGAATTCATGGAAAGTTTAATCAGTAAACGGTTGAATCAAGTTGCTTCGTCGTATGATTTGGTGATCGTCGGCTCAGGGTTCGGCGGGGCGATCTTGGCGCAGGTCGCTCGCAGTCTGGGCAAGTCGGTACTGTTGGTGGAGCGGTTGCAGCATCCGCGCTTTGCCATTGGAGAATCGACTTCGCCGCTGATGAATTTGCTCGTCGAAGAGTTGGCGCACCGTTATCATCTGCCGCGCTTGCTGCCTTTGGCGACTTATGGCGCATGGCAAGCGGCATATCCTGAGATCGGCTGCGGCTTGAAGCGTGGGTTTTCCTATTATGCCCAAGAATCGGGCAAACCATTTCGCAAAACGTCGGATCGTACGAATGAATTGTTGGTAGCTGCCAGCCCCAATGATGTTCTTGCCGATACGCATTGGCTTCGCGCCGATGTCGATCAGTTTCTTGTGAAAGAAGCAGTAACTTTAGGCGCGGATTATGTGGATTTGACGACGGTTTCCTGTGTCACTTTTGAGAATGACCAGACTATACTGCGCCTCGAAAAAGGGAATGACAGCGTGGAAGTTCGCGCCCGATTGCTGATTGATGCGACGGGACCACACGGCTTTTTGCATCGCTTTTTGGAGTTGGAAGAGCGAGAGTTCGAGGGCTATCCGCGCACGCAATCGTTGTATTCGCATTTTACCCATTTGCGCCGCACGTCCGAAATGCCTGAGTTTGCCGAGAGTGCTGCGCCTCCCTATTGTCCCGATGACGCCGCGCTCCATCATGTCTACGAAGGCGGCTGGATGTGGATACTTCCCTTTAATAACGGCGTGACGAGTGCGGGCTTTATCGCCAACGAGACGCTTTCGGAAGAGTTGAAATTGGAGGATAAAGCGGGCGCGTGGCGGCGATTTATGGAGCGGTTTCCGACGATTGGCGCACAATTTGCCGATGCAAAGGAAATCCTTCCGCTTGTGCATTCCAAGCGCGTTCCTTTTCGGACTTCGCAGGTGGTTGGGCGCAACTGGCTGATGCTGCCTTCCGCCGCATTCTTCATCGATCCGCTGTTCTCAACGGGAATGCCTCTCACTTTACTTGGTATCGAACGTCTTGCCCGATTGATTGGCAGTGACTGGGACAATGCGAGAGCGTTTCAAGAGGGTTTGGAAGAGATAGGACGGATCACGCTCTTGGAAGGGGACAACACGGCGCGATTTGTGGCGGGCTGTCATGCCGCAATGGGGCATTTTCCACAATTTGCCGCGTATTCGATGTTCTATTTTGCCGCCGCGAGTTTCAGTGAGATGGCGCGACGATTAGACCGCCGAACGATGGTGACCCGTTATCTTGCCGCCAATCAAACCGCGTTCACTGCCGACCTTCACCGTTTCGCCAACAAGACTCTGTCCGGCGATTTCGACTTTGGCTTGAAAGAAATTGCGCCGTGTATCGAGCGTCTCAATGTCGCGGGGCTTGCAGACGAATCGAAACGGAACTGGTACGGCGTTGACCTGAACGACGTGATCCACAATGCCGCCAAATTGGACTACACGCCCGAAGAACTCACGCCGATTCTTGCCGACGCAGATTGGGCGCAATGCTAAGGCAAATTACCTTTCCGCTTTTGTATATGAAGTCGGGAGTGAGCGATCAATAGAGCAAAAGGAGAGGCAAAAAATGCGTGACAAAATACTCGGAGCGGTGTTGGGTTTGGCGTGTGGGGACGCGCTCGGTGCGCCCGC
>CAZPZP010000011.1:0-19063 GCA_964591025.1 uncultured Chthonomonadaceae bacterium | reverse complement strand
TTTCATCCATGTTCCGAAGCAGAATATTCGAGTCAGGAAGCCACATCAGCCGCGATCTCCGTAGATACTCTCACGCAACAACGCTTCATCGGATAATGTCGGCAGAGTGCGGCGAGGCAGAGCGACCCACTCCCGAAATGCCGCTAATCGCTCTTCGGTATTCAGATTTTCCGCAGTGTGATTATACTGTTCCAGTTTTTGGGCAACTCCTCGCCACTCTTCACTTTTGGAAACATCAGGCAATATACTCATAAGGAGACGTTCGGCATAAATCGTCGGCTCAATGCCCTGCTTGTGTGCTAATGTTCGCAAGTGAGTTTCAATTTCAGGCGCAAGATGGAGTGTCAGCATGGATGTATCCCCCGTTTGGTTTGGTTTCTATTATAGCATGGTTCCAACAAACAAGAAATGCCCCCGTTCCGCAAATTGGAACAGGGGCATTTTGGTATCAAGGACGCCAGTTTGATAGCGGCACAAGGGTTGGGGCGTGGTGGTTATAGTAGAGGGCGGAATTGTGGCTGAGGCGAAAAATATGCCCTGCACGTTGAGTTTTGTTCCGAAATTCAGGGCGGCGAAATAGGCATCTCAGCAAACGATTGACGTGGTGTGCCTGCGAGTCGGAAAGATTGGCGCAAACGATACAATAATCGTCGGCGAGTTTGGCTTTGAGCCAGAAATCGGTTTCGTTGATAGTAACGAATGTCGGCGCGTTCTGCTGTTGGAGCAAATCAGGAATCGCTTCATCTTTGATGAGCGTACCGGGTCGGAGAGCATTGATGAAGCAGACCGTTCCGGCATACCATTGAGCAATCGCCGTTTCAATACCGCGCCCTGACAGTTGTTCATCGAGAACAATCATGTGGGCGTGAGTTCCGGCAGACCGTCGAGAAAGCGGCGCGTGACAAGGTCAATCGCTTCTTGCAGTGCTTCACGGGGAACGCGCCCGCTATAGCCCGCGACGATGTTTTCCATACTCTCCCCTGACGCCAAACGATCCAACGCTCCTGCAACTTCAATCCGAGTATACTTGAACGTCGGACGCCCGCCGCAAACGCCGATAGCCCGAACAATATGCTCGCCCAACGGAACAAATTCGTAGGTTTCGCCGCCAACCTGTTCGCTGTGCATCGTCTCCATTGTTTCTCCTTACTGCTTCCACACCTATTATAGCACAGAACAAAATCGCCCCCGTTCCGCAAGTTGGAACAGGGACGTTTTGCTGCGAATGGGAGCGTGAACTATGCCGCTTTTTGGAGCATTTGCTCGACCATTGCGAGGTTATTTTTGGCATCGTTGAGGTCGGGTTCTTGCTTCAACGCCTGCTTATACGAGACTGCCGCCGCCTCATATTTCTCTGTGCGGAAATAGCAGTTGCCGAGCATGAAGAAACCCGACGGATGGTTCAGGGAAAAGTTCAAGGATAATAATCCAATTTTACCCAGAGTAAGCGTGCTGTAATATGACGTGGCAGATTCATTTGGAGACGGTTTACTGTGGCGCGTCCAGCAGGAGTTAATCCAATGATCTTTCCACTTTCCCACTCAAATTGAAAATGGTCGTTCCAACTTTCTCGGCGCGGATGAAATAGGGAGACTTCTGTTGCTGTTGCTTCGTCGTATCCGGTCTCGAATACACCCTTGTAAGAGTTACACGCACTACAAGCAAGGGCGAGATTCTCCAGCAAATTAGAACCGCCGCGTCCCTTCGGGGCAATATGCTCAACCTCGAAAGCGTCACTGAAGATCACTTCGGGAGCGCGACAGTACTCGCACCGATAGGCGGCACGATGAGCGACAGGAGGATACAGCGGGTTCATCGTGGCAAGGAGGCTTTCAGCCGTTCTTGCGTGGCGTCGAGTTCTGCTTCGATCAAGGCGTGATACTCAGCTTGTTCATCTGCGGACAGTGTTTCGCGACGGTCACGCAGTTCGTGTTTGCGATCAATCTGCTCTTGAGTAAAAAATTCATCGCCACCGAATTGGTGAATGATAATCGGCATGGTGACCTCACCTTGCTTTACCAGCGATTCCAATGCTTCGCCTATGGATTGTCCGGAACCGCGCAGATTGCCAGCAGTTGCCATGAACTCGGTTTGATTTTTGGTGATCGTAACAGTGGGCATTGTCATTTCTCCTCAGATGAAATCTGCTCCATTATAACATAGTTTCAGAAGGCACAAACTGCGGGTGTGGTAGAATAAATCTCTTTACTGCTCGTCTGTTTGAGCAGGGCGTAGGAGTTGGTCTTGCGGAGTGTCGGTAGATACGGCAGGGCGCAACAGAGTATCGTCTTGAGTTTGCTGGGATGGGCGCAGGTATTCCGTTTGGGGAGAAATCTTGCATAAACGAATAAGTTTTTCTAACTGCTGTGTCTCCGTAACACCTGAAGATTGCTTAGGGAAACGTGCCAGCAATTCCCGTTCACCAGAAGAGAGCAATTGAGCGAACTTTTTCTCTGACCATCGCCCGACCAAATACAGAGCAATGACGTGCATCAAAAGCCAAATTACATCTGCACCTTCATCAATACGCCCGTTGATCTTTAAGAACCACAAAACCATAACAAGAGTGACCAACGACATCAAAGCAGTCCAATATGCTTTTATATGCACAAAACGTTTGATAATGTATTTGACTTGTTCTTTTTCAGTACGGTTGCTGTCTGGCATATCGGCATCTCCACGCTATAGACGTTCGCTATAGTGCGTACGGTTTCCTGCTGAAATAAAAACCGCCCCTATTCCAACTTTCGGAATAGGGGCGGTTTGCTGCGAATGGGAGCGCAAACTATGCCGCTTTTTGGAGCATTTGCTCGACCATTGCGAGGTTATTTTTGGCATCGTTGAGGTCGGGTTCTTGCTTCAACGCCTGCTTATACGAGACTGCCGCCGCCTCATATTTCTCTGTACGGAAATAGCAGTTGCCGAGCATGAAGAAGCCCGACGGATGATTCGGATTGACTTCCAGACCGCTGATATAGGTTTCGGCGGCTTGGGCATAATAACCCATCTGATACAGCAAGTCGCCCGCGTTGAAATAGGCGTTGTCGTATTGCGGATTGAGCTGCATCGCGTCGGCGTAGGCGTCTATGGCTTGCGCGTGTTCGCCGCGTGCCGCCAGAACCCGCCCCAAATTGACGCAGATTTCCGCCGAGTTCGGGCGCATCATACGAAGACGTTCGTAGACTTCGACTGCCTCGTCGGTCAAGCCGAGACTTTCTGCTGCCGTCGCATAACGTGCCTGTGTATCGTAATCCGAGCGGCTGCGTTCCGCCGCGTTTCGCAAGCGGGGCAGTGCGGCACTGTAGTTCTTCTCGTTGAACAGCAACAGACCGAGATCGCGTTCCGCTTCCGGGTAAACAGGGCGATAGACCAGACAATTTTCCAGTTCGACAATGGCGTTTTCCGGCTGATCGATTCGGGTATAGACGATGCTCAACAGATAGCGGGCATCTACCATCATCGCCTGTTCTTCGAGACATTTGATCAGCGGCGCGACGGCATCCGCATACCGATCCTGCCCGACATACGCCAAGCCCAAACCATAACGCGCCTTGAAGGTTCCGGCTCCCACGTCTCCGGTTTCTGCGAAAAGCCCTTCTTTCGCCTCGCCCATTCGCAGTGCCTTCTTGAACGCGGCTTCGGCGTCCGTATAGCGCAGAGTATGAAGCAGACAATAGCCGCGTGCAAACTCGATTCCGGCATGAACGACGCCTATCTTGTCGGCATCTTCGCAAATCTTCAAGCCCTCCTGCGAACGGCTCAGGCGATGATACGCCGTCGCCAACTCCATAAACAGCGTGACAGTGAATTCCTCCATTGCGTCGGGCGTTTCCGCCGCCATTTCGAGATATTTGGTGGCGTTCTCCATATCGCCGAACGTGAAATAGGCGTTGCCGAGATTGAACAGGTGGAAATGTCGGAACTCTTCCATCGGGTTCTCGTCCACTTCGCGGTGCAGCATTCGGATAAAGCGTTCGTGCTTGTTGCGGAGCGTCATGATTTCGCCCGCATACCCGAAGTGATCGAGAATCAATCCCTCTTGTTTGGCGTAACTATAACCCAACTCCTGCAAGGAACGCAAGTTCTGCTCATGAATACGCCCGACAAACCGCACGCCGGGAACGCGCCGGAACAGGCGGCACGCATGGTGAATCGCCATCTCGGTTCCGGGCTTGCGTTCCGGCGAGGTCAGCCAGTTGCGAAACATCATCATATAGCCGCCGATATCTGCGGGTGCCGTCTCCATCGTTTGGCGGAGCAGTTCGCGGCTTTCGGGGGCGAGTTCCTCGTCGGCGTCCATCCACAACGCCCAGTTGCCCGTCGCGTTTGCCAGCGAGACGTTGCGGGCTTCCGAAAAGTCGTCCGTCCAAGCGTGTTCGACGATGACGGCTCCGAACTCGCGGGCAATATCGAGCGTGCTGTCCGTCGAACCCGTGTCTACTATGACAATCTCATCTACAATGCCTTTGACGCTCTCCAAACAGCCGCGCAAAAATCGCTCTTCGTTCTTGACGATCATACACAGCGAGAGTTTGGGCTTGTCGTTTTTGACGGGCGCAGACGGCTGAGTTTGGGCTTTGCTGTCGGCTTCTCCGGTTCCGAGTTTGTCGCCGGCAAGGCGATAGCGTTCCATCAGGCGGCGATATTCGGGATCGCGCTTGCCCTTGGCTCTGTCTCGCCCCGAATATGTCCGTAGCACTTTGCGGGCGGCTTGCAGGACTCCCTCACGCGCCCGTTCGACGGTGCGCCGCAATTGAGAATTCTCCGGCGAATAGTGCAGTGCCGCAAGTCCGTCATCGAGTGCTTTGTCGTATTGTCCCGTTTCGAGGAGAATAAAGGCGATGTTGTGATGGAAGTCGCGGGCGTTGGCGGCGTTGGCGATTCCGCGCCGCAGCAGTTCAATGGCTTTATCAATTTCGCCGCTCCGATAGAATACAACTGCAAGGGCATTCACAACGTCCCAATCGTGCGGGCGTTCGCTCAAACAGGCTTCGAGTGCCGATTGTGCGATTGTCCAGTCGGCGTTGCGGGTTTGTGCGAGTGCCTCTTGTTTGTGGCGTTCGTAATCGTTCCCGGATTGTTCGATGGGTGAGTTACTGGTCGAGATTCGCAGTCCGCCCAAGCCGAGATTGTTGATACTCAGTCCGCCGCCGATCATGGCTGTACTGGCATATTGTGAGGCGGTGCGGGCTTTGGGCTTATCAGCGATCAGGTTGAGACGAGTCGCCGCAACCTCAGCGGCGTGCGCCCAAGTGTGCTTGGCGGCAATATCGAGCGCGGCTTGCGTGCCGATGATTTTTGCGGCGTCGCGGTTATTGGCGATAGAGCGCAGGGTTTCGATGAGGACATTGCGATCCGGTTCTGCCCAGAACGGATACTCGACGGTCTCCATGCCGCTGATATGCTTTTCGGGCAGATTTTTGAGCGTCGCCGGAATCAGATAGGCGTTCGTCGGATTGGCAAAATCCAGTGCTGCTCCAAAATCGGTGACCACTGTCGGTTTGCCGCACGCCATCGCTTCTGCAATCGGAAGCCCGTAGCCTTCCCCGCGATACGGCAGAGTCAGACAGTCGCACGCCCTATAGAGTCCTGCGATCTCGGCTTCGGTCATATCGCCGTTGAGGTAAACGATTTTCGCGCCGCCGGGCTTTTGCTGCAACGCCTGAATCAAGGTCACCATGCCCTGATTGGCATAAAAACTCTGCGTACCGAAGTCCTTGATGATCAGAACCACGTCGTCTTTGGCAGTGAAAGCGCGGTCATAAGCGTCAAGCAAAACGTCAATGCCTTTGCGGGCAATCGTGCCGCCGACAAACAGAAACTTGAAGGTTTCGGGGCGCAAGTGTTGGGTCAGCGGATTTTGGGCGAAGTCATAGGGCGCGACGTTCGGATTGAAGTGCGCGGTGTTGACGCCGAGCGGGACAACAACGACTTTTTCGCCGGGAACGCCGCTCATCAGATAGGTTTCGCGAACAAAGTTGGAATAAGCCCAAACCTCACCGACGCTTTTGTCAATGGCACTGACCCACTGTTTCGGCAACGAACCGAATTCCCACGGCTGAATCAAAACCAAATGCCCGCTTTTCGGGGCGGAGAATTCGGGAGGCCAGCGATGTCGGATCGTCACGACGGGATCATCAGCGACGGTATTGAGACGCGACGACAGCGCGGCAAAGCGCGGGTCTTCGGACGGCTCGAAATTGGGCGTCTCATAGTGGTCGAGCGATAACCCGAAACGCCCCGTGAACTGCGGATTGTCCAGCAGTGCAAGGCTGAGTTCGCGATTGACAAGGGCAAGGCTGTGACGCACGAAAAACGCGCCGTGCCAGAGAACCGGCGATTTTTGCGTGGCGATATGTAACGGCATAACTTTCTCCTCAAATCCGGGTGTTGAAAACACCCGGCAACAAAAAACAAGCGTCTTTCAGACGCGAATCTCTTTTGGTGCGCGGCAGTGTGCGTCTGAAAGACGCTTGTACTTTTCTGTCGGGTGTTTTCAACACCCGGACTATGCCGCCTTTTCCCATTGCATCCCAATTCGATCTTGAACGGTACACCCTAAATTATCGGCAAGCGACGCACGAAATCCACAGTGCGCGTCGGCAAAGATTACGGCATCGGCGGTAGAATAGAGCTGCCATTCGTTCGGCGGACCGAGCGGCTGATTGAGCAGCGTGATATTTGGCATCGTTGCCAGTGCGAGATCGTTGACCAGAAACCCTTGCAGCCGTTCCAGTAATTGGGTCGCGTCGGGATAGCGGGACGGATCGACACGGAGCATCAGCAGGACGGGCAAGGAAGGCTCATATTCCTGAACAAAATCCCGAATCAAACCTTGCCAATTATGCGGATCATTCCAATCGGGAAACGCCAGAATGCGTGTGATATTGTCTTTCTGTGGTGAGATTTGACCCTGCGCTTGAGATGCCCGTGAGACAAGCGTCTCCAAGATAGGGCGAAATTCTGCATAAACAGGACAGCCGTCCAACAGCGTGCGAACACTGTTTAGAAGAGCAAGCGCGTCATCGGGGCGATAAAGTTCGAGTTGGTAGGACGCCAAATCCTGCCATGCCTCCATATCGAACGGAGCCTCCTCGCAGACCTGACGATAGGCAGAAAGTGCCTCATCAATTCGCCCTAAAGCGCGGCAGGAGTCGGCGAGAAATTGGCGGCTGTCGTTGTGGTGCGGCATTCGCTTGAGGGCTTCGCGGGCATGGTTAGCGCAAATCCCATATTCGGCGCGATCAAAGGCGGAACCGGCGAGCAGAAAATGAATCTGCGCGGTGGCAACTGTGCGAATGCCCTCTACCCATTCGGAACTGCCAACGAGATAGTCATCCCAAACCCGTTCCACTGCCACCATAAACGCATCGAAATCACGCGGAAACAGTGTGCCTGTGAGTTGCTCCGCCGTCAATTGCGGGTCGGCTAATTGGTTGAGAACCGTTGTCAGAATCTCTTCGGCATAGGGAATTTCCCCCGCAAAGCACGCGAGCAAGCCCAAGTTGCGCCGAGCAGTCACTTGATACGGATTCAAACGAACCGCCCGCTGATTTTCGCTAATTCCGACGGCGATCACTTCCTTGCAAAACTCGTGATCACGCGGCACGCGCCGCGCCCATTCGCCGAGCATCGCGCCCCGAAACGCGGAAATCTGTGCCTGATCGCTCTCAGAGACAAAATTCTCCTGATAGGTCGTGATGATATGATTGAGGCGGTGGAAGCACGCCCTGTCGCTGCTGTGATACCATTGTGAGGCAGTGCGTAATCCACGCTCCAATTCGGGCAGGGCAGCAAACGGACGCCGGAACGCTTCGGGATTTTCACGATGTTCTGCTACGTATGGTTCCAAAATGTCGAGCATTCGGGCAAAATGGTGGGCATACGATTCGGTCTGGACGCGCCGATTTCCCGCCGCTGCGATCTGTTCGCGTTCTGCGGTGTTTTCCGGCGCAAGATAATAAGAGAAGAGATTCTCTAAGTCCTCGTCGCCGTAGAGAACGCACTCCTCTCGGTCTTTATAGAGGGAAGAGATTTCGCCGTTTTCGCGTTCATAGAACAGCATCGCGCCGCACGCCGCCGCCTCATAAGCCCGCATATTGATCTCGCCGCGAATGCTCCGATTGAAGACAATTTTGGCGCGGTTCATCAACTTCACATATTCCTCGCCAAAAACGCCGGTCACGACGAGAACGCGCCAGCGTTGACTGAGCCGCGCAATGCGTGCCAGCCAGCGAGACCGCTCCCATTGGACGGCGTGATTGAAATTGCCAACCATGAGAATATCAATGTCGCGCTCGGAATCGGGCAGGGTGCGGTGCAGTTCGGGATAGTATGCCCACAGCGGCACATACTCTACCCGCCTGTGTCCAAACCGTTTCAGCCGTTCGCCGCCGCCCCGATCCGCGAAGATCACGTCGAAACCGGGCGAGGTCTGCTGCATCACCACGCCGCCGAGATTCCAGTCGCCGAAAACGCCCGCCGTCAGGCAGTCGGCAGTCTCCCAACCCCAAGGCAGGGCGTTATATTCGGGACTCCAATGGATATAAACATCGGGCGTCCAGCCGTTCGGACATTCGCCGAGCAGCTCGTTCCACGAGGCTCCGGGCTGCGGGCGCAGATGGGTATAGCCGTTGCCAAACGCGACGATCTCATCCCGTTTGTTTTCGCGTCCGGGCAAGGGGCGGTGCATCACAATTTGCGGCACTTGGGCAGTGTATCCGACAAGAACACGCATTGCAGCATTACTCCGGTTTCCGCAATTCGACGCACGCGAGACCCGCCGCATTGCACGCGCCGTTGGTCTGATAGCCGACTGTTTCCAGCTCGTAAGCGAGGCATTCATGCCAGCCGTTTTGGTACTTGAAGAAGTGCGCTTCCGCGAGTTTGAGTTCCGATGACGTGCAGAGGCGCATGAGGCGATCCAGATCGTATTGCCGAAACCATCCGTGATTTTCCGCTTTGCCGAAGGGAACCGTGATGACGAATCTGCCGCCGGGCTTCGTAATGCGGGAGAGTTCCTGCAACGCCTGAAAATCGCCGCACAGGTCACGGGGATCGTCGCCGGGTTTGTGGTATCCGGTATTGTCCATGCCGACGTGTTCAATGGTCGAGATGCAAAAAATCAGATCAAAGGTCTCGTTGGCGTAGTCCGTGCCGCGAATATCGCCCTGCGCCGGAGTGAGTAATGGGCGCGTCAGTCCGTTTGGTTCGCTGACAGTAATATATTTTGGCGACACAATATCCAAACCGTGCAGTTCGGGAATGCGCTGATTCGCCAAGCCTTCGAGATAGTAACCTTCGGCGTTGGCGTAGCCAATATCCAAAACCGTGTGCGCTCCGTTGACGCGGTTGAGGCACCACGGAATCTCTATAAAGCGTTCAGTTTGTCCAAATCCGTTTGTGTTGTTCATTGTTGTCATTCCTTGTTGGGTCGTTGGGTCATTAGGTCGTTGGGCAATGCAGATACAACGAAGCCATATCAAACACGGCGGAATAAATTCTTCCGATAAGGGCGTTCCGCCGTGCCGTGCTTCGCACTCAATCCCAATGCAGAGGCATCAACTCTCAGTTTGTTCGTCCGTAGGACGTCTGTTTTTCAGGCGGGTACGTTTCTGTACCCGAACCCAATGACCCACCGACCTATTGCAGTCTTGCCCATTCGTCCATGAGAATGCGGGCAACGGGTTCGTAAGTGAAAGATTTTTCGAGATGAGCGCGTGCCTTCTGTCCCATATCGCGTCCTGCCGTGCGGTCTTCATAAGCCTGTCGCATCAGGGTTTTGAGATGAGGAAGGGACGGCTCCGCCCATTTATGACCTTTGTAGGTCGGAGTTTCGCGCCAGCCCGCTTCGGGAACATCCACGAGTTGATAGTCGAGAAGCAGGGCGGTTTCGGGCGTCAAAAACGCCGTTTGTCCGCTCCAGTTGGTCGCAATCACGGACAAGCCCATCGCCATCGCTTCCATGTACGGGCGTCCCCAACCTTCGCCGCGAGACGGCATGACGTAGCAATCGGCGGCGCGATACAGGTTCGGCATACGGAAGTCGGGGACGTTGGTATCCTGCAAAATAATATCGGGAATCGTGTTCATATCACGCCCAAGAACGGTGGTGATATGCTCTCCGATCATCGCGCCAATCTGCTCCGTCGTGTAGCCCATCGAGGAGTGCGTTTTGATAATCAATGCCACGTCGTCGTTCGGCGAAAACGCTTCGAGATAGCCCTGCAAGAGAACGTCCCAGCCTTTGCGGAGTGTCCAATCGAAGACCGAAAGGAAGTTGAAGCCGCGTGCGCCGTCAATTTGGAGCGGGGCGCAGTTCGGGTCATAAGGCGCAAGGTCTATGGCTCCCGGAACCACACGCAATTTCTCAGGCTTGACTCCTGAGAAGACAAACGTCTCTCTGTTGAACTCACTGGGAACCCAAACGGCGTCCATCTGATTGCAGTTATTTGCCCAATCCGCCGGAATGCGATCCGTCTCGAACATGGTGCGCCCGACACAGATTCGGCTGTTCGGGTCGCGCTGAAGCATCGAACCGAGAATATGGCTGACCGTAATCGCGTGCGGCGGTGGCGGCGTGGACAGCAGTTCATTGAGAATCTGTTCGCGGTCACGGGTCAATGCTGTAACTTTGTTGCTCCAGCGCAGTTCGCGGGCGGCAGTTGGAACGCCCGCTTTGTGAAGAGCAAACAGGAAATGACGGGCTTCATCTGCATAGCCGCTCGGATCACGCAGAGGAGCCGACCAGACGAACGCGCCTTTGCGGGTTGTGATTCCGGTGATGCTGTCGTAGCCTTCCATTCGCAGGGTTTGGAGGCGTTGGACAGTCGCGGTATCGTTCATGGCGCGAGCGATATGCAACCGGAGTTGAATGGCTTCTTCGCGCTGCATCGGCAGGGGCGCGTCCCGGATGGCTTCTTCGGCTTCGGCGATTTGCGGCACGCCCTGCTGCAAGAGGTCACGGACATAATGGAGATTGGCGTTCGTCGCGTGTTCCGGGTTGCCGAGGTAATCGAAGGCAACCGTGCCGTCATCGTCTACACGGACGTTGAACGGATTCGCCTCGTCCCATTCGATTTGAGCGGCGGTGATATTGCGATAGTTGACTTCGAATGAGTGCTGAATATCGCGCTGAGTCAGCAGTGTAGGCAGAATCGCACTGCGGAACGGAATCTGCTCGAAAGGCTTGCGTTTGAAAACAAGCGTGCGCGTCTGTGCCTCCCAAGAGACGATCCAGCGATGCGTCGGGTGTCCATAGAACGCTTCCCAGAAGAGATTGGGCGTCTCCAAGAAGCCGCGCTTTGCCACACGTTTGAGTTCATTGCACGCCTTGATCGGATCGAGGACGTGTTCCAGAACCATGCGGCAGCAAACGACATCGAACGCTTTATCCGCAAATGGAAGTTCTTCGACGTTGCCGCACACCAACGGCTTTTCGCGGGAGATGATTTGTCCTTGGCGGTGCAAGCCATCCTCAACATCTAAGTCTATACTGACATCGGCACGCTTGAGCGGACGCTGACCGCCACCGACATCGAGAACGCGCTCGCCGGGCTGAATGTTGAGGTCGCTGGCGAGATACTCGTCATAGCCGACGAACGCATGAAACACCTTGCCCGCGAAGTTTTCGAGGAGAACTGTGTTTTCATCTTCGAGCGGCGGGATATTGAGCTGCGGCACATCCACGCCCGCCCGCATTGTTGCATTGTGGCGGAATGTCGGCTCATTGGGTTCCAAGCGTGCCGCCTCTCGGAAGGAAACGAGGGCTTTTTCATGTTCTCCGCCGTGCCACAAAATGCAGCCGCGAACGCTGTGCGCCAAGCCCCACTCTGGGCGGAAACCAATTGCGGCATCGGCATCGGCGAGGAGAATATTCACCGGCAAATTCCCGAATCGCAAGCCGCACATTGCGGTATCGAGATGCGACATCGCCGCTTGAATCGGGTCGTCATAGTCGAAGCCGGGCGTCTCTTCCACTCGGAAGGGAAATTCGCCTTCCCAAGCCAACTGCGTACACAGCACATTGCGGAACTGCCACTCGGCGCAATAATAGTAATCGGTATCGGTGAACCACTTGCCGCGCAGACAGTAGCGGAACGGGGCTTTGATAAAGGGTCGGCGGCGAAAGACAAGGGTTGTGCCTTGTCCGGGAACGTCTTCGAGAAACACTATCCAGCGGTGAGTCGGGTGTCCGCCGAGATATTCCGTGATGGGTGAGGGCGTTTCGATGAAGCCGCGCTTTGCGACACGCATCAACTCTTTGCACGCGGCGGCAGGGTCTACGGTGTGTTCGAGGACAGCGCGGCAATAGGCGAAATCGAACTCCTGATCGGCAAACGGCAGATCTTCGGCGAAGCACTCGACGAATTTTTTGACGGAGCCGTTCGCGCCCAATTTGCGCCCGCTGCGGTGCGCCCCATCGTCGGGAAAGGCATCAGTGACAACATCGGCGCGAGCGAAGGGCGTATCGCCTCCGCCCACATCGAGAACGCGATCTGTGCTGCGAATGCCGAGCAGTTTCACCATGAGATCATCGTTGAGGGCGGGATAATTTTTGCCGAGAAAATTGGTGAGATTGAGCGTGCGCGTTATGTCGCACAGTTGAATCTGCATTTTGCTCTGCCAGAGAAGTTCGGGGTGAGCGAGTTCCACTTCGGACAGCAGACGCGGCGATGTGTTGTAGGCGAGTTGGACAGACATAGGCTTTTTAGGTCGTTGGGTCGTTGGGTCGTTGGGTCATTAGGCAAAACCTAAAACTCTCAGAGCCAATGATCTTTTTGAGAAAAGTGAGGAGGAAAATGCCTCCCGATTCTGTTTATCGGGATTCGGCACGGGGTTATTTAGGAGAAATTTTTGGGGAGAACGAAGACGATAACTCTTTGTAATGGACAAGGCAATCGCTGTTTGACAGTATTATTGACTTGAAGCCGTACAAAATAGGGCTTTCGACCTATGCACAACCAAATTTTCCGGGTTACACTTTACTATCGATCTATTAAGGGACTCTCAAAAATTAAATCGTTCCATCTTGGCGGGCGGTTAAAACCGATACCACAAAAGCACGAAGTCCGCCTTCGCGGACTCAATGCGGGACTTGCAGAAGTGGAACGCTCTTTTTCTTGAAAGTCCCTTACAAAAGAGTTAAACAGCAGGTATCTTGAACAAATCCTTACCGCCGTGCCTTACTTTTCCTATTTGAGCCGTTTGAGGACATCGCGGCAGATAACAGCCGCCACGCGCTTGCCATAGCCGCCGTTCTCCACTACGCACGCAAAGCCGTAAACAGTGGAAGGCTTGGGCGCGTCGAGAGAGGAATAGGGCGCGAAGCCCGCAAACCACGAATGCGGCTCCTTGTCCGCCCGCTCGTTCTGCGCCGTTCCCGTTTTGCCCGCTACAATCATCGGAGAATCAGAAAACACGCCCCGCGCCGTTCCATTCGTCACCACCGAACGCATCATTTCCCGCAAGTTTTCTGCCGACTCCGCGCTCATCGCCTGAGACAGCATTTCGGGCGGAAATTTCTTCACGGCGTCTTTGTCCTTCGAGTCGGCAAGACGTGCCACATACCGCGACTGCATCAGTTTGCCCCCATTCGCCACACTCCCCGCAATCCGCGCCATCTCCACAGGCGACACCAACAGCCGCCCCTGTCCATAGCCAATATCGGGCAAATCCGCATCGAACTTCGCTTGAGCCGGAACATGGCGCAAGCCCAAAGTATCCGTCAGATAGCCGCGAAACCGATTGGGATCGAGCGACACAGCGAGATTGGCGAAATAGATATTCGAGGACACTCGAAAGCCGTTTGCCATGTTCAGCGTTCCGAACGCCGGATCGCCCGCATCGTCACGAGTGTTGCGCCGCACATACGTTTTGCCGTTCGCTTGCCACCGAATTTCGGGATCGATTTGATTGCAGACGACGCCGAACGACCTCGCATCGGGGCGCAGTTTCAATGCCGCCGCCGCTGTTGCAATCTTGAACGTCGAACCGGGAGGATACAGTCCATTCGTCGCCCGATTGACCAGCGTCGCTTGTTCTGCCGCATCAGGACTGGCAACAAGGGCGCGATACTGCGCCGGAGTCAGTGTATTTGGGTCGAACGTCGGCAGAGTTGCCGCCACCAGCACATCACCCGTCTGCGGATCATTCAGCACAAACGCCGCCCGATTTTTCTTATAGGGAGTAAGATTCTCTCCTTTTCTCCCTGTTCCCTGTTCCCTTTTGTCCTTGAGTCTGCCCGTCACCTCGAACAAAACCTGCTGAACCTCGCGCTGAAGTTCTGCGTCCACCGTGAGATGCACATCTTTGCCGCGCCTCTGCCGGAAAAACGCGCCATGCCGTCCCCGATAATCGTTGAGCAACTCCGCATATCGCCGAAAGCCCCGCATCTCCGCATCATAACCCGCTTCGATGCCGAGCGGACCGCCGATACTCGGATCGAGATAGCCGACGAGATGAGCGCACGCGGAACCGAACGGATAGTATCGCTTGCCAGACCGAATCAACTTCGTCGCGAACGCTTTGCCGGGAGCCGTTTTGCGAATCTCTTCGGGGCGAGACGTTGCCAATACCCTGCCTTTGCGGTCATAAATACTGCCGCGCTCGATGCCCTTCGCCATTGCCAGCAAACGTGGGTTATAATGCGGGCGCGAAACCCCGTCGGCGTCGGGCGTCATTACGGGCTTGACCGCCAGCGTATTCGCCTGTGCCGCTTGCATCCACCCCACCCGCGCAATTCCCACTCCGAACAAAACGATGGCTCCGAACGCAAACGCCGTCAGTCGTGCCGCGCTCAGGGTTTCGGGACGGGGCGCGGGGCGTCCCACGCCTCCCTGCGGCGGAGCCGAGATGCCCCGCAATAGCCCGATAATTGCGAAATCTGCTATCAACGCGCTTTTGCCAAACGACAGAAACGGCAGCGATAATCCCGTGAGCGGCGCAATTCCCGTCACTCCGCACAAGATAAGAAGCGTCTGAATGCCGAGCAAGAGCGTCAGCCCGAACGCCAGCATTCGCTCGAAATCACTGGACGCTTTGAGAGCGATATGGATGCCGCGCCAAAACAGGACGACATACAGCGTCAGCACCAAAAATACTCCTATGGAACCAGTCTCTTCCGCCCAACTCACAAACGCCAAATCCGAGCCGCCCCGCGTGATCAAGCCCGGCATTCCCAAGCCCAAGCCACTTCCCTCGATGCCGCCCGACGCCATCGCCCAATAGGACTCGCCCAACTGTAAGCCGTTCGGATGCGCGTTCTTGAACGGACTGAGCCACATCTCGACGCGAGTTGGAAAGACGCCGAGATTCGCTTTGTATGCAGCAAACGCCCCCGCGAAAAGCAAAACCGCGCCCCAACCCACAAATGCCCCGCGTCCCGTTGCCAAGTAGATCGCCGCAATAAACGTCATAAACAAGAGAACACCAGGACCTAAATCCCGAATCACAAAGAACAGCGACAACGTGATCGCGAACATTCCAATCACGGGACCAATATCCTGCAAGCGGGGAAACTGCACCGCGAACGTCGCCCGCCCGTCATTGCGCTTGACTTCCTTGAGTTTATCCGGCGTCCACTTCCGCGAGGCGTCCGTAATCAAGTCGGCTTTCTCACTCAAATAGGCGGCAAGGAAAAACACCACGAACAGCTTCACCAACTCTACTGGCTGGAACCCGAACACCCGCAAGCGCACCCCGTCGGGACCGCTCCCGAACACAAATAAAATCCCGACCAGTGCCACCGCCGCCAAAACCCACACATACTGATAATTCTTGATTTTCAGTCGTGCCGTCGGGCGCAGACTCGCCGTGAGCGTCATCACGACAAGCCCCATCAGCAAGCCGGTGAAATGTTTCTCAAACGCAAGTCCGTCATGGAGCGGGTCTTTGATACTGAACAGCATCACAACGCCGAAGCCCGTCAGCAATAATGTCAGCGGAACAAGATACGGATCGCCGCCTGTTCGAGAGCGCAGCCACGGCGTATAGAGAAAGACAATCACGATCAGCGCGGCACTGCACAACCCGAAATGGAAAAATACCTGTTGCGGCGTGCGAACCACAAACCGCCCTAACTGCCCTCGTACCTTTTCTGTCTCCAAGAGTGGAACTTTTGCCAGTGCTTTGGCTGTCAATTCTTTTGTAGAGGGAAAGGGATATTCGATGATTCGACGCGCCATCTGTTCCGAGAAACTGTTGAGAAGTGTCTTATCGAACGCTGTGGAACGGAAACTCACCGTTTTGGTGATTTCCGCAACACGCTTTGCCTCATCGGAAGTCAGAAGCGGAATGGCAAGGAGTTGATCGGTACTCTCGAAACCGTTCTGCTGTGTGCGGTAAGTGATGATGCGTTCTGCCAGCGGCGTCTCGATTTCCAATGCTTGCGCCAACTGTTGCGCCGTGACGGAGTTGAGCAAAACGGCATTTGTTGGCAGTGGAGCGCGTTTCGCCTGAAAAACGAGGAACAATGCGCCCGCAATAAGTATCATTACGCATAAGTTCAGTGCATTTTCGGTTTTGCGATTTGTGTCACGAGACGCCAAAATCTGCGTCCTCCAAAAAGTAAGAATGATATGAGCCGTGTTCGTCCGACTGTTCTATTGTACAGGAACCTTCGGCAATACGGCAAGAGTATAGAATCTCAGAGGAATACCATACAATGACAACAATGTTCTTTGTTGGATTGTCGATCTACTTGGGAGTTGCCGTCGGATTCTACACTTATATGGTGCGTTCGGCGCAACCCATGAACTAACTTTGTTGGGTCTGTAGGTCATTGGGCGATTGGGTCATTAAAAAACCAGTTTCGCCATACAAAGCAAAAAACACCTTGCCTAATGACCCAATGACCTACAGACCCAATGACCTACAGACGCAGAAAAATCGGCGGCGGGTTCATAAACCTATAAAAAACACCTGAGAACCGCTTTTAGCGTTTCCGATAATCCTCAGTGAGCCTGAAAATTTCAGGTTCACTGAGGATTTTTGTTTACCTCACCCAAAACCTTCTCCTGAGAGGGAAGATTTCAGAAGAGAGACATACGATGGAACGTGGGCTTTATGCCGCCTCAACGGGAATGCTGGCACAACAGAGTTTGCAGGATGTGCTCGCCCAAAATATCGCCAACGCCGGGTCTGTCGGCTTCAAGCGAGACTCGCAGACGTTTCGGGCGGTTCAGGGCATGGCACTCAACCGCCTCAACAACGGTTCCGGCAAAGGTCCTGAGATTGGTGATTTGGGTTTGGGCGTCAAAGCACAGCCCTCTGTCATCAACTGGGAACCGGGAGCGATGACACAAACCGGACGCCCGCTCGATATTGCGCTCGATCAAGGGCAATTTCTTGCCGTGAACACTCCTCGCGGCGAACGCTATACCCGCGCCGGCGATATTTCAACCGATGGCAAAGGCGGACTCTATACTGCATCCGGTCAGCCGCTGGTCAATGCCGCAGGACAAGCTATTCAGCTTCCGGGACGCACCGGAATCGCGATTGATTCTACCGGCAATATCTTGGCGAATGATCCTGCCAATCCCGCTGCCAAGCAAATCGTCGCCAAACTCAAAATCGTGCAGGTGGATACCCGCATTTTGGAAAAAGACGGCGGCAGTCTGTTTCGGGCAACAGTGCCAGCAGGAGTAACGCCCGCCCGCTTCCCGAAAGTCTCTGTCGGCACACTGGAGCAATCCAATATGAATCCCGTTGAGGGCATGGTTCGCATGATCGTGGTGTCCCGCAATTTCGAGATGGCACACCGCGCCGTCACGACACAGGACGAACTGCTCAAGCAAGCCGCGTCGGAGATCGGCAAAGTATAGTTGGGTCGTTAGGTCATTGGGGTATTGGGTCATTGGGTCGTTGGGCAATGCAGGTTCGGGTACAAGAACGTACCCGGCTAAAAAACAGGCATCCTGCGGACGCGCACCCAAAGGTTATCCCCTTCCCATAACACAGGTTGCAGGCAAAGCCTCCCAATGAGGACGCCAATCTCTCAAATGGGGATTTTCGTCCGTAGGACGACTGTACTTCAGTCGGGTACGTTCTTGTACCCGAACTGGAATTACCCAACAACCCACAATTGACGGCTGGACTTCCATAACTGAGAGTTATGGGGAAGCCGTCCTCGAACCCCCGACTGATTGACGGGGTTCACTACGATACGGCAGCCTATTGCCGTATTTGTCAGGAGGACATGAAAAATGATTCGTTCGCTTTTCACTTCGGCGACGGGATTACGCGCTCAACAGCTCAATCTCGACGTGATCGCCAACAACCTCGCCAACGTCAGCACGACCGGCTTCAAGCGCAGCCGCGTGGACTTCGAAGATTTGGTCTATCAGCAGATGCGTGAGGCGGGCGGACAAACCGGACCCAACTCCGCCCTGCCGACAGGCTCACAGATCGGAATGGGCGTCTCTGCCGGAACCACCAACTCCCTTTTCACACAGGGAACCCTGCTCAATACGGGCGGGCAGTATGACATTGCCATTCGCGGCGACGGCTTTTTCCGTATCCAAATGCCCGATGGCGGGATAGGCTATACCCGCTCCGGTGCATTCGCGATTGATGCCACAGGGCGGCTTGTCACTTCCGAAGGCTATGCGGTTCAGCCCGAAGTCATTATTCCCCCGAATAAGTTGGGCGTCAATATCGCGGCGAACGGCGAAGTCAGCGTCACTCTGCCCGGACAGGCGAATCCGCAGGTCGTCGGAACCGTCGGTTTGACCAATTTTTCCAACCCATCCGGCTTAAAGGCGATTGGCGGCAATCTCTTTACCACGACTGCGGCATCCGGCACTCCCATAGACGCCAACCCCGGACAGCAGGGACTCGGCACGCTTCAACATCACTGGCTGGAATCCTCGAACGTGGACATTGTCGAGGAGATGGTTCGCATGATCATCGTTCAGCGTGCCTACGATACCAACTCCAAAGTGATTCAGGCGTCCGACGAGATGCTCAGCACCACCAATTCAATCAAACGGTAGTAGGTCATTAGGTTATTGGGGAATGCAGCCCCATCCCGACAAGTACGGCGGAATAAATTCCTCCGCTGGGG
>CAZPZP010000010.1:16187-19307 GCA_964591025.1 uncultured Chthonomonadaceae bacterium | reverse complement strand
TTTAACAAGGACTGTCCAATCCTCAATCGAAACTTCTGAGTAAAGTCCGTCCTTGTCAGGCATTCCTGCGTTCGGCTTTATCAGCCTCGGCTTTTGACCCTTGCCGCTAGTATAGTCCCAAAGCGAGTCACAGTTATCGCCGTATCCAACGAGTTCACGATTTGCTTCACAGGATACAAACCATTGATTTAACGATGTGCCGTCCTCCATTTGGATACGATTGCTAGCCGTCGCCGTCGCAAAAATGAGTGCCGCAGACCGTTTTCTCACTTCCTGTATAGCGATTTTGGCTTCTGCCAGTGAACAGCACGTCTCGATTACAACCAAATCGGGCGCGTTCGCCGCTTGCAAAAGTTCGTCCATCAATTCGGGATGCTCGCAAACCGTCGTGGGATAAAGCGAGAGTGCCGCCCAAACTTTGTCTTTTGTATCCTTGCACTCCTCGCACAATATCTGCCAACCCGCCAAAACGTCCGCGTATTCGTCACGGCTTTTCGGCGGCGCGAAGGTGTTAGAATATAGCAGACGCGCACCTGCCTCGATATACTCGTGATGAATCGCCTTGACCCAATCAGGATGCGTGCGATTGCAGTTCAGGGTTTCGCTCGGCAACGCCCCGCGCCGGATCAACTCGGTTCCCATTGCGCCATCGGCAATGACAATCTCGCCGTCTTCAATGCGGTTGATCAATTCGGTTGCAGGAAGGCGCGGCATGGTGACCTCCCCCTTCTCCCCCTCCTTACGGAAGGAGGGGGTAGGGGGGTGGTTCTCCCCCTCTCAAAAAACAGACACCCTACGCACGAACAGACTGTTCCCAGTGCGCTCAAACACAAATCTCAGTGCTGCTAGTCCTTTTGTTCAAAGGGAATCTCTTCCAAATTGTCTGTCCGCAGGACATCTGTTATTCAGACGGGAGCGAACCACCCCCTCCTTACGGAAGGAGGGGGTCGGGGGGTGGTTCCTCTCCCCGGACATTCTTTACAGCAATCCCTCAAAAAACGCTTGCAGTAAGTCCACACGAGCTAACGTGCCGATGACTTTTCCCTCTTTGGTGACAACAGGCAGAGTACGAAAGCCGCTTTCCAACAGCATCAACGCCGCAGGAAGCAGGTCGTCGGTATCGGTTACGAAACGCACGTCAGGCGTCATCACATCGGAAATTTTCAGGTCGGCGGCAGTGCCAAGAATGGGAAAAGGGTGCGCGTCGGTGCGCGAAGTCGTAATAGCACGGAAGATGTCGCTCTCGGTCACAAAGCCGCACAACGCGCCCTGCTGCGAAACCACCGGAAGCCCGACCGTCTGATACAAATCCATCAGATCGACGGCTTCTCCAAGCGGCGCATCACAGGAAACAGTGACGACGTGCGTTTTCATCAGTTCCAGTACCAACATCTCTCAGTAAGAATAGCACAAACCTGCTGAATTTTCGCACACCGTCGCGCAAAAACTATCGCCTCCCGAAATTGTCAGGAACTTTGTAGACGCCTATCTCAAAAAATGGACGCAGCAAACCTTGAAACGTATGGATTTTGTTCTGTTCAGTGACAATTTCGGGATAGGTGTTGACGAAGTGGCGTTCGCGCCAGTTGCCGTCCAGCATAATGATATAACGAGACTTTGAGAGTTGTTTTTCAATTGGCTGCTTGTCGTTGCACAGACCGACGATCATATTCACAGGATGATGCGCGTTATTGATACACAGTCCGGGCGCAACGGAACCTGTCAGCCAACTCTCCGGCGGCAGTGTCCTCGCCAAATAGCGATCTGCCTCGATTTGCTTATACTGAAGATGCGCCAGCCAATCCACCAGCCAACAGCCATTAACAACAGCCCAAATCGCGATCAAGATTGCCGCTCTTCGGGTCTGAAAGACGCTTGTTTTTTGATGCCGGGTATTTTCTATGCCCGGCATTGCCCTCTCCCCTTCTCCCCTTCTCCCTTTCTCCTTTTCCTCTCTATTCCCTGTTAACTGCATCGCCGCCAAAATCATCATCGGCGGATAAAACAGCACATAGTAGCGACTTGGATTATAATTCACAACGCTGCACAATATCATGAGCACTAGCATCCACAAGATCAAAAACCGCTCGAACGGACTATCGCGCCGCAGAACCACCCCCCGTCCCCCTCCTTCCGTAAGGAGGGGGAGAGGGAGAAAGAACCCGACGGTTCGCCACATCGCCAAACCAAACAAAAGAGGCGAGTGCTTGAGCAAATACGGAACCATTCCTCGCGACCAATCAAAAAAAGATGACCAGACATTGAATCCGAGACGGCGCAGACTGTGCGGCAATAACTGATGATCCAGATAATAGGAGTTATAGCGCGAAAGTTCGGCGCGATTCGGCAAATACCAGAGCAGAATATAACAGAGGATTCCCACAATCAAGCCAAACAGTATTCCCCATATCAGCCGCTTTTGCTGTCTCCAAACAGGAAAGAGCGCGAAGAATGGACAGAGGAACACCAAAGCCGCAAAGCCGCGCACCGTATATGCCAGAACAAAGACCAATCCGCACGCCAAACCCCACCCGAACGCCTTTTGCTGCCCTCTCATACCAGAGACAAAGCACGCAAACGCCCCGACAAGCAGACACGCTGCCGGTGTATCGAGCAGCCCAAGCCGATTGTAAAGCAAAACGCTGTGATCGCAGCCGAGAAACAAGACGACACACAGAGCCACAGGGAGAGAACCACCCCCCAGCCCCCTCCTTCCGAGAGGAGGGGGAGGTTTCTCTAAGGTCAGGAACAAAATACCGAGCATGAGAAGGCTTGCGGCGACGGAAATCAAGCGCGTCTGCACCACGCCAACACCAAAAATGCGGAATACGCCGACTTGAACCGCGTGCAGGGCTGGCATAATCAGAGCGTTGTTCCATTCATCCTGCCGGGAGCTGCCGAACAAGACCAAATTGCGAGCGTTATGGAGATAAAACCCTTCGTCCGTGAGCAGGGCGGAACTCCAAGACAGGCGCGGATAGGCATCGGACGACAACGCGACAAGGCGCAGGACGATGCACAGCACCGCTAAGACCCAGAATGCAGAAGGAGAGGAACCACCCCCTGACCCCCTCCTCTCGGAAGGAGGGGGCTGGGGGGAGGTTTTCGGTTTTAAGTCTG
>CAZPZP010000010.1:0-16087 GCA_964591025.1 uncultured Chthonomonadaceae bacterium | reverse complement strand
CCTGTCCCCTGTCCCCTAATGACCCAATCCCCCAATGACCCGCCGACCCAACCACCGCCTCTCTGTCGGGATTGAAACCAGAGTCGTTGAGGGCGTTGGAGGCTCGCATAGTGCCATCGACGCGGCGGGCGCGGCTGACGATTTGCCATCCGCTGCCCAACGGGTTTATTGGGGCGAAATGGGAGGAAAGCGGCGGATGACGTAATTGTCCGACGCCTCGGGCTTGAAGAAGTCTCTGCGTCTGCGGCAGTCCCTTCTTTACGGCTTCGCGGAGCATCGAACCCATCTGGGCGGCTCTGGCAATCGGAACCGGCTCATAGCCATCTTGAGTGACTTCTCGCGGGTACAAGGTCGCATTTGGCAAAGCAGAGCCGAACTGCCGCCGGACAGAAAGCAGATCACCCGCCCCATAATCCATATAGCCCTCTGTGATGATCGGATTCCAAACTTGCGTGTAATATGGATACAAGGTCGGAGAATCCCCTATCCCTCTCCCCCTCCTTACGGAAGGAGGGGGACGGGGGGTGGTTCTCCCTCTCCCCCTGTTTCCTGTTGTCGTTTGGATTGCCGGAAGGGAAGCAGCGATTACGTCTTCGGGGACTGCCGGATTCCATAAGTGCGCGAAGAATGCCAGTGGCAGTGCCGTACCGAATACCACAGCAACAGAATGCCACACTTGACGTTGCTTCGGGCGAGGCAAGCCATCGCCCCTACTGAGCCACTGATCCGCGCCGTATGCTGCAAGGAGCGACACCGCAAACGAAGTCAAAATCAGAAAACGCGCCGGATCATGGAACAGCGAGATGCCCGGTATCACATAATATGCCATCCAAAACAACCCGCCATTCGTTCCAAATGACAGCCAGAGCGTGAGAAGCGCGAACCCGCCCCAAAACCGCACCGAACGTCTGCGCGGGTCTTCACGAAACACACCAAAGGCGAACGCGAGCGGCAGCCAACCCACAAAGACGGACGGTTCCCACGCATTGCCACTCCCCCAATAATCCCCGCTCGAAGGATGTCCGGTGAAGTGCGGAAAAATCAGATTGAGCAGGTGAAGCGGCTCAAGAACAAAGCGATCTACGCCCAAAACCGTCAACTCTTGGCGTGGACTGTGCCTTGTCAACTCAACCACAGGCAGCAGATACGGCAAACACAGCCCTACCGCAAAAATCCCGCAAAGCAACAGACGCCCTGCCTGACGATAGTGATCGGGACGCGGCTTCGAGAGTACCCGCACTAGGGCGTACAGGCTCACGGTGAGAACAATGAGGTAGGTCACCTGTGCGTGTGCGGCAAGGATGCACAGGGCTAACACCAGTACAAGCAAGGGATATGCCCATCGGTCTGCCTCCGAGAATGTCCGGTCAATGGCATAGAGGATGAGCGGCAGATAGACTACGGCAAGCAGCATCGGTGGAAATTGGAGACGGCTGACAACGGCATCGCAGCCCATAAACGTCATGGCTCCGACGAGTGACGCTGGAATACTCACTGACCGATTTCGCAGGTAGAGATACGTAAATTCACCGGCGAGAAACAGATGCAGCAGACTTATCACCGTCAGGTATTTTCCAACAGAGAGCAACGGCAGGAGAAGATTGGCAGGATAAAGCCAGCCCATCTGCGGATTGCCTACAAACGGCTGACCGCCCAAAAGATACGGGTTCCAAAGAGAAAGTTGACCTTGGCGCAGTGTTTCGCGCTGAAAATCGTACATCGGCGCGAAATAAAGTCCGATGTCGCCCCAATACAACACCTTGCCGAGCATCAAAGGGACTATCAGAACTGCGGCAAAGATGAGCAAAAGACAATGCGGCACAAAGCGGCGCAAGGAAAGAACGGGAGCGGCTTCGGGTCTGGTGTTCACAATCAAACGCGCACCGGCTCGGCGGGCGACGCACTGTCCTCAGGACTGTCAGGAAGTTCTATCAGCAGAAAAATCGGTGTCAGTTCGTCATTTTGTCCCATTGGATTATCGAGCATCAGTTCACGCGCCAACGCCTTGTCAATTCGGAAGTTATGCGCCAAATTGCGGCTCATTCCAATCACTTCAACGTTGATATTGTTGCCATCTATCATATAACACGCACACCCAAACCGCTGTGCCAGCGTCTCGCACGCGGCATCTGGCTCTTTCGGCGGCAGCATGGCATACTCATCGAATGGCTTCATGGCATCGGGATTGAATCCGTCAATTTCAGAGATGCGATGACCTGCGATACGATAGAAATCCCCGCGCCGTTTCAGAATGAGACGGGTCAAACCCCCGATGACAACAGCGGCGAACACTCGCGGAAGACCGGCAAGTTCAACCGCAACCTGCATCTTTTTAGGGTGTGAATAGCCAATATCGTTCGGGTGCTTGGTCACATACCGTACAATCAAACGCGACAGCCACGTCTCTTTCACATCGTCAATATGCCGCACATTGTTTTGGCAGATCGTGACAAACTTTTCGGAAAGCACGATAATCGAGGAGGGACTCAGGCACGGCGCCGCGTATTGTTGGATCACACCGGCAAGGTCTTCTCCAAACATCACGAGATGCGTCTTGACGGGCGTGCGCTGAAATCGGCGACCCTGAGCAATTTTTTCGGAAACTTGGGATTTAGTCATAGAATGGGTATTATTCGGACGATTGCGAAGTAGCAAACTATAGCACCTGCGGATTCGGCTTGTCAAGTCAATCAAATCCGCAGGAAAATTACTCAGCAGAAGGAATTTTCCCTCATGACCCAAAGACCCAACGACCCAACGACCCGAATGGCGGGTGGAAATGTAGCATTGATCGGCGGAACAGGCTTTGAGACACTTCCGCCGGAGATTTTCGCGGAGACCTTGGAACTCGATACACGCTTCGGCAAAGCGAAAGTCCTCAGCGTCTCCAATAATTATGTTGAGCCGTATAAACTCTATTTCTTATCGCGTCACGGCGCGGAACACGGGCTTGCCCCGCATCAGATCAATTATGCCGCCAATATCGCCGCCCTTGAAATGTTAGACGTTCGGAGTGCCATCGGAACCAACGCCGTCGGCTCACTGCGTCTCGACCTGCCGCCCGGAAGCCTCGTCCTACTCGACGATTTTCTGGATTTCACACGTCATCGCTCCCTCACCTATACGGCATCGGACGGCTCTTGGCAACATACCGACTTTTCCACGCCGTACAGTCAGACGATACGACAAGCCATTCTCACCGCCGCACAAAGTTTAAGTATTCCTATTGTGGAAACCGGAACCTATCTCTGCCTCGATGGACCGCGATTCGAGACCCCTGCCGAGATCAAACTCTTCGCGCAATGGGGCGCAGACGTTGTCGGAATGACGGGCATCCCCGAAGCCACCTTCGCCCGTGAAGCAGGGATCGAATACGCCGGTCTTGCCATTGTCACGAATTACGGCTCCGGCATGACCGCCGAACCCGTCGATCACAATGGCGTTGTCGCCATGATGCAGGAACGCATCGGAACCGTCCGCGAACTTTTGCTTGCCGCCGCAGGTTTACTCGTTTAGAGATAAACACCATCAGGCGTTCCGTGGACATAAATAGTATCCAGCGATCAATGATCGTGCTTTCTTAACGTCCGATAATGTAGTGTTAGAATACTTCGCGGAAATTTTCACAAACCAATTTTTTTTTTTGGGAGGGCTATAGCCCTCCCAAAAAAAAAAATTGCGGGGCGCAACGCGCCCCGCAATTACTTCTCTGTAAAACTGTCTCGCGCTTATTTATTCCGTTTGCGCCCGCTCCAAAACATCTTCTGCCACATAAATTGGCGCACGAAACCGCAACGCCAACGCCAGCGCATCACTTGGACGCGCATCGATGTCGTGCGTTACGCCGTTATGCGTCACGCATACTTTTGCATAAAACGTGTCTTGCCAAAGGTCGTCGATAATCACCCGCTCAACCTTCGCCTCCACTTGCTCTAAAATCAATTTGATTAGATCATGCGTAAAAGGACGAGCCGGCTCCTCTTCTTCCAAAGCCATTGAAATTGCATACGCCACATCTTTGAGGACGAATATCCGAAACTCACGCCCCCGATTATCACGCAACAGAACAAACGTCGTGGATTTCGTCGTTATTCCGTCTGGCGTCTCATAAAATCCCTCGAAGACATTGACAACTTGAACCTCTTTTTCATTCAGAACACGCCGCACCTTGCTCAGTTCTTCCTCAGCACGGTGCGAATCCCCTGCCCTGCTCTCATCTCCCGGCTGCCAATCTCCAAACAAATCCTTGAAGTCGCTGCTCACCTCTTGCCTCCGACACAACAACGGGTTTAAACCATTCAGCATAATGGTTCACCGAGTCGCTCAAGAATTCCTGCTTACTCGCCGTCATTTTTGATCGTCTTGTCCACCATATTCAAAAACTCTTTGTTGCTCTTAGTATGGTGCAGTCGATCTTTGAGAAGCTCCAACGCTTCCGCCGGTTCCAAACCATGCAGTAAACGACGCAACTTGACGATTTGCTTGAATGTCTCTTCATCGTACAGCAGTTCATCGTGCCGCGTACCGGAACGAATCGCAATCGCGGGAAACAGTCGCTTTTCCGCCAAACTGCGGTCAAGCTCGATCTCCATATTGCCCGTTCCCTTGAACTCCTCGAAAATCAAGTCGTCCATGCGGCTATTCGTGTCCACCAGCGTCGTCGCCAGTATCGTCAAACTGCCGCCTTCTTCAATGTTACGCGCCGCGCCGAAAAATCGTTTCGGGCGATACAATGCTGCCGGGTCGAGACCACCGGCAAGTGTGCGCCCGCTGGGGTTGACGGTCAGGTTCGAGGCACGGGTATAGCGCGTCAGACTGTCCATCAAGACAACGACATCCCGCTTACTCTCCGCCAAACGCTTCGCCTGTTCCAACACCATTTCAGCGACGCGCATATGATTTTCCGGCGTCTCATCGAATGTCGAGCTGACAACAATGCCGTCCACAGACCGACGAATATCCGTCACCTCTTCAGGACGCTCGTCAATGAGCAGCACGATCAGCACGCATTCGGGATGGTTGGTAACGATAGCGTTGGCGATAGTTTTCATCACCGTTGTTTTACCCGCTTTGGGTTGTGCGACAATCGTACCGCGCTGCCCCTTACCAATGGGAGCCAGTAAATCAATGATTCGCCCTGTCATCTCGCCGCGAGTGGTCTCTAAAATCAGCCGCTCATTCGGATAGATGGGCGTCAAGTCGTCGAAATTGACCCGGTTTCGCGCTACTTCGGGATCAAGATCATTGACAGTCTCGACACGCAGCAAACCATAATACTTTTCGGAATCTTTCGGAGGGCGGACATGACCCGAAACTTCATCGCCGGTTTTCAACCCGAAACGCTTGATCTGCGTCTGTGAGACATAAATATCTTCGGCGTTGGGCGAAAAATTATGCCGACGCAAAAAGCCCCAGCCATCCGGGAGAATCTCCAGAATACCCTTCGCGTTGATCACATTCCGATCCGACTGAGACTGCAAAATGCGGGCGATCAGATCGTCTTTACGAACGTGAACCGGACCGGCTCCGTTCGAGACTCCGGCGATCCGCGCCAACTCTTGCAGTTCGCTGATCGTTTTGCTTTCGAGATCAGCCAAATTCAAACTTATCATTTCTTCCATACAGAGAGATTCCTCAGAGAGAACACACATTCGCCGTGATACGTCTTGGAGAATTTATGCCCTCGAATTATGCTCGCAAAGGAGCCGGTGAAAACCAACAATTATCAATCAATGAGATCAGGTGAATTGAACGTATCGAACGACACAGACCGTATTCTGTGGGTGAAGAACGTGGCGGGCAATCGTGTCTTACACGGGTCTATTGGCAATTATCGGTCAAATCGCCTCTTCTTCGGAGAGGGAAATCACGCCGATATACGGCAGGTTCCGGTAATATTCCCCGAAATCCATTCCATACCCAATCACAAACTTATCTTCTATCTCAAACCCGCGATAATCTACGGGAACTTCCACACGTCGGCGTGCAGGCTTATCGAGCAGCACACAGACGCTCACACTCGCCGCGTGACGCGCTTTCAGACTCTCGATCAGGTAACTGAACCGCAAGGTCAATCCCGTATCGAGAATATCCTCAACAATAATGACGTGTTTGCCCGCGACTGCCGCATCCAAATCTTTGAGAATCCGTACTTCGCCCGATGACTTTGTTGCCGCTCCGTAAGACGAGATCGCCACAAAATCGAACTCGACGGGACGGGCAATATGCCGCACCAAATCCGCCAAAAACAGCGTTGCCCCTTTTAGGACTCCGACCAGAAGCAATGGTTCCTCATGATTGGGGAAATCGCGGGTAATCGCCGCCGCAAGTTCGCGCACACGTCCTTGAATCTGCTCTTCCGTCAGCAGGATTTCCGTGACAGCGTGCGGAGGCAGTCCGGCATTAGACGGCGGCAGATGGGTTAAGAAGTCATTGGGTGGTTGGGTCATTGGGAACAAACCTACTCAAAATTCTCCGTTGTCAGAGGATTGGAACGTACTCGGTTAAAAGACAAACGTCCTGTGGACGATTCCCCACTGATACGTCTACGACATCAAAGTGATAGAATCCGCGCCGAATTACAGATGCGTCAGCAGTGCATCATAAGCGGCGTGCGAGCCCTCCCAAAACCACACAACCTCATTGCCATCTACCCTACCAACAGCGCGATAATGCAAACCGATCCGCGCTGAATAAATCGGTAGCACAGGATGAACCTGACGAAAATTCAAACCGCGCTGTCGCGGGTTCTGCATGAATCGACGATACGCCGCTCGTGCCTGACGCTGTACATCGCGGGGCAGCCGCTGAAACATCGCCCGAAACTCTGCTGTCGTTCGCGAGTTCATAGTTTATCGGGGTCAAGCGGCAAGGTTTTGTCTGCTCTATGTTCTACCAACGCTTGATCTGCCAGTCGCTCCAGAACGTCATGAGAACGGGCGAACTGTGCCGTCCATTCGGCTTCGTCCGCGATTTCTTACATGATCAGGGCGGCGAGGGCATCCTGATCACTTTCCGGCAGTTGGCTGGCTTGATGCACAGCACGTTCCAATAATGTTGTCATGTCTTAATTTCTACTCAATAGACCCGCGCAATGGATTTTCAGGCAGAAGAATTTCGCCATTATGAGACAGCGAAACTGGAAACCGACGTCGTCCCGATTAACATTATACTGGTCAACTGCATCGTTTACCTCATCACCCGCCCCCTCTCTTTGCCGTTCGTCCCTCAATATGAGAGAGGAATTTTTGGCTTGATTCTTCCTTCTCCTGCGTCGGAGGAGAAAACAAGGAGAGGGAGTGAGGTCGAGATCACTCCACCGTCACGACAACCTGCCCCTGCGCGTTCGACAAAGGCTTGCTTGAATAACGAACCGAGCCTTTCCGCTTTTCTTCCTCTTGGATTTTCAGAGCATATTCGTAAATTTTGCGTAAATCGTTGTCACATTCCTGCTCGATTTCCATGCGTATTCGACGCACTTCTTTCACTATCGGGTCTTCCCACATGGCTAAATCTCCATCAATTCTTCCGGCGTGCAAACTACCGGAACATGAACTTTGAGGCGCATGTTGATTTGCTGCAAACGCTTCTGCACACGCGCACTGGCAAGATGCTTGCAGTTCCACGAAAGCACATAGTCCACTTTGTGCCAGACGGCGATGGCAAGATGAACCGCATCAACTTGTGCTTTCTCAGGAATTTGCAAGCCCTCGAAATACTTATCTGCCAACGCGTCGATTTCTTCGTTGACATCAAGCCGCACGAAATCCGCAATCGCTTCAAGCCGCTTTTGAGCATAAACGGCATCACCCCGCGACGCCTCACCGATGACAAGCGGCGAAACAAAACACTCCACTTGCGGACGCACATTCGCCCACCATTCCGCCGTGATTCGCTGATGGTTGGCAATCATCTCATCCTTGCTTGGCTGCGCGGTAAGGTAACTGATGATTGTGGTCTCAATGTACACGCTCGGCTTCAGCAGTTCAGACATCATCACTCCCACTCAATCGTGCCAGGCGGCTTCGAGGTAATATCGTATACGACGCGGTTGACGCCGTGAACTTCATTTACGATCCGCCGACTGATGCTATCCAAAACCTCATAGGGAATACGCGCCCAGTTTGCGGTCATGGCATCTTCGCTTGTCACCGCTCGAATGATAATCGGATGGGCATAGGTGCGTTGATCGCCCATCACCCCCACACTCTTGATCGGAGCCAGAACCGCCAACGCCTGCCAAATCTCATCGTAGAGTCCGGCACGCCGCAACTCTTCGAGAAAAACCGAATCAGCATGGCGCAGGATTGCAAGCCGCTCATCCGTCACTTCGCCCAAGATTCGGATTGCCAAGCCCGGACCCGGAAAAGGATGGCGGTGAACTATCGCGTCCGGCAGACCCAACTCTGCCGCCACCGCCCGCGCTTCGTCCTTAAATAATAAACGTAATGGCTCGATAACCTTGAGAACCATGTCCGCAGGAAGCCCGCCGACATTATGATGAGTCTTGATTGTCGCCGACTGCCCGCGTTCGCCGCCGCTCTCAATCACGTCGGGATAAAGCGTGCCTTGCGCCAAGAACGTCGCGCCCTCGATGGCACTTGAGTATTCCTCGAAAACGCGCACAAACTCATCGCCGATAATTTTGCGTTTCTGTTCGGGGTCTTCGACGCCGCGCAGTCGCTTCAAGAACCGTTCGCGGGCATCGGCATAAATCAAATGAATTCCGAACGCCCCCGCGAAATCATCACGCACCTGTTCCGCTTCGCCGTGCCGCAACAAGCCGTGATCCACGAAAATACAGGTAAGTTGATCGCCAATCGCCCGGTGCATCAATGCCGCGACACAGCACGAATCGATTCCGCCTGAAACGCCGCAGATCACACCCGCACTGCCGACTTTGGCGCGTATCGATCCTACGGCTTCTTCGACAAAGTTTGCCGCCGTCCAAAGCCCCTGACAGCCGCACACCGTTCTGACAAACGCATCGAGGAGTTCTTTGCCGAAAGGAGTATGAACCACTTCGGGGTGAAACTGCACGCCGTAGAGTTTGCGCTCGTTGTTTGCCATCGCCGCAACAGGAGTACTCTCCGTCGTTGCGACAACGGAGAAACCATCGGGAGGCGACCAGATTTTATCGCCGTGGCTCATCCAGCAAGGGAGTTCGCTTCCGTTTGCGGCGTATCCGGCGAACAGCGGTTCGGCATCGGTCACCGTAATCGTCGCACTGCCATATTCCCGTGTACCCGCCGGACGCACATCGCCGCCCAATTGGTATGCCATCAACTGCTGACCATAGCAGATACCTAAGATGGGAATGCCAAGATCATAAACGCCGCGATCCACGTGCGGCGCGTCTGCCTCATAAACGCTCGATGGTCCGCCGGAGAAGATGAGTCCTTTGGGCGCACGCTCTCGGATTTCAGAGAGCGTAATCGAAAATGGGACAATTTCGCAGTAGACCTTGCATTCGCGTACGCGACGAGCGATCAACTGGGTGTATTGCGCCCCGAAATCGAGAACGAGAATGAGTTCTTGTGTTATATCGCGTTGTGCGGTGGTCTGCGGCTCAGTCAAGACACTGTCCCTGCATTCGTAGTCACAGCCGGATGGAGCAACGTCAAAAAAATGGTTTACGCCCGTGTGGATAATAATTGAGTAGGGTGAACGGCGAATGCGCTCACCAAGAGAATTCAGCGTGAGTGGGTCTTGGAAGAAAGCCGCTGAGGTCAGAGGCATTGAAGCAACAATGGCGAATTCACGCGGTTTTGCCCTGAGAGTATAGTATAGCCACTGTTAGGGCAGTTTGTCAATCTTTCTGCCTTGCTTGAACAAAAAAAATCTATTCTGCCTCGTCATCGTCATCGCTGTCACGGGTCAGTGCATTCTCTTTCTCATCAATAATGACTTGCGCCGGAGTAAAAGATTCGAGTCGTTCCTGCGGCGAATTCAGCCAATCGAGATATTCCTGCGTCAAAATGATACGAATCGCGTCGTAATTCAGCCCCTCTTCTAAGAGTTCGACGCGCCGATTTTGCCAGCTCTGTGTTGCCTCTTCGTGGAGTGTCGCCTCGCGCCAACCCATCTGATCGCCCCACTCCAAACCGTTTCCAACCGTTCGAGGCAACCATAAAACCCGCGACTCCAGATCGTCGGCAAACTCTTCGCCCCACATACAAAAGCCAAATTGCCAGCCTGCTTCGTCCTCGCTTTCGAGAGCGCGATAATCGTGCAGTCGGCGCAGATATGCTCCCTCTTCATCCAATACGCGAGAAAGCCATTCGGGAACGTCGAAATTTCGCGCCGACCGCAAAAACGAATAAAATCGCCCCAGAGATTGAAGCAATCGCTCCTGCGTTTCGGGATAGCCGTGCGACTTGCGGATATAGTGACTGAACAAAAACCAGCGTATCTCGAATTCGTTCGCCCCATCAAGTCCCTTGTGGTGATGATTCGCCAGATAATCGATCAGATTTTCCGCGTTGAAACTGTCCTGCTGAACCGTGCGCGTGTCGATGTCCAAGACCGTTTCTAGCCACGCCACGAATCGATCCAGCAGTTCATAGCCCTCATCGAGCCAATCTTGAATTTCGATCTTGTTCTCTTCTTCCGCCCAATCCTTTTCCGGTTCCACGCTTTACCTCTCTAAAACCCGCATCAATCAAAATCTCTGTCCATCGCTTTCTCATACGGAAGCGTACCCACTGTTTACGGCGTGTTCGGACTAATCCACTCCCGCAGTATCCATTTCGGATACAAATGGTCGAAATCTTTGTCTGTCGTCAGCACCGTTGCGCCTGTCACAGATGCCGTTGCCGCAATCCACAAATCGTTATCGCTCATTGTTCGCCCACTCAGCCGCGAAATCTCGCTCAATTCAGCATACGCTTCCACAATGCCCGGATAATCCAGCGACAAGACTTCACAACGGGCAACAAATTCGCTGATTCGCTGACGCCGCGCTCCTCCCCAATTGTTTCTGTCTGCAAAAGCCAGAATTTCCCCGCGACTGACAATACTCAAGACGGGCTGCGGATCAGTTGGAGAGAGCAGATACTGCGCTTCGATCCGGCGATAAAGCGGACTTTGGCGCACAAAATGAACGAGGATATTGGTGTCAGGCAACGGAACCAAAGAGGAATTGGGTGTCAACTCATCTCCTCCAAAATGGCGTTGACTTCCTCATCTGTTTCCTCGCCGCGTATCGGTTCCGTGAACTCTGCCCATCCCCTTTTATCTTTATTTCTCTCTCGGAATTCCTCAAAGTTGCGCCGACGCTCTTCCATGATACGCTGATATTCGGCGTCGAAAATCTCTTTGTTGGCACAGTAGAATGCCATCGCTGCATGAAATTGTGCCGGTTCCAAAAAGTCCTTTTGCAACTCGTCCAAATCGCCGCCGACGCGATGATACGCTTCGACGAATGTTGTCATACGAATTCCCGTGTCGGGAACATACGAATACAACCCCTCATCTCGAACACACGGCGTTTTCATTATAGTCGAGCCTCCTTTCAGCAACAAAAGGGAAGCGCGTTGTCCTGCGCTTCCCTCTATTATACGCCATATCAGAGAGGTCGTTTACCAAATGACGACGCCACCGGACTAGTCCGCCAGTGTCCGCGCCACTGCCTTAAGAATGTTTTGTAGCCAAAAGAGCGATGTAACTCACATCGTATTCTGTCCTCGTCTCACATACGGCAACGGCTCTCATAATCGTTTTCGCCTCACAGTCCATTTGAAGCAAGTCTTTGTCTTCCGCCCATATATCGCCTTGCACCAATGAAGGCAGCAAGATTAGTTCAGAGCGTTTCCAGCCACGCCACGAATCGATCCAGCGGTTCATAGCCCTCATCGAGCAAATCCTGTATCTCGACCTTGTTCTCTTCGTCTTCGTAATCCAAAGCACTTCTCCACACGCGAAAAATTAGGCATATGCGATATAGCGCAGCAAGATCAGGCTCGTCGCGCCCAGCAGAATCAATAAAAACGCGGAACCAAGACCGCGATAGTCTTTCGGCAAAATCGCCCGCCACCCCAGCGCAACGACGAAACTGATTGGCAGCATCGCAGGGAATAAATATCGTCCCTGTACCTGATAGTACTTCGTCAGAAACGCCGCAAATGCTCCGCTGATCAACACAAAAAACGCGAACAGCACCCATAGAAAATGCTGTTGCATGGGCGTAAATTCTGTTTTGCGTTGGAAGTGCAAACGTGTCATTCCGATGCCCACGCCAACCGCCACAAAGGCGAAAAGCAAATAGACTTGCAGTTCCAGAAAACGCGGAATTCCGTACGCCGTTCCTTCTGTTGTTGTATACACCGCCCAGAAACTCCGAAAGACATTCGCTGTACAGTACAGCCAGTAAGCATTCCAGCCGCCAAGTTGATCAACCAGTGTTTGCGCCTGCACAGTACCCGCAAATGCTGCATTGAATTGGGACAGCGGAAGAGGCGAACCGTAAACCAACTGATTCCGCGCAAACCACCAACTGCTGACAACCAAAAATCCTGCCAGAGAGCCGCCAATGCCGCGCCAGATACTTTTGCCGGTTTCACCGTGAAGCCGCATCAGGAGACACGCGAAGACCGCCACCGGCACCAGCAAAATTCCCGATACTTTGGTCAGAACCGCCAATCCGATAAGAACGCCAATCCAAACGGCACGCCACAAATTCAGCCCGCTGCGAAACGCTATCAAGAGCAAATACAGCACAACCGAGCAGCAAAGTTCCAAAAGCGAATCGTTGTTGACCGCCGAAGTTACTGCCAGATGAGTCGGAATCAGTGCCGCAACGCCCATCGCCACTATTGCAAAGTCGGGATCATCCGGCTTGAGCAGTCGCGCCGTGCGATAAATCACCAGCAGAGTCAAAACGCCGCAGAGGATGGAAAGTCCGCGCAGTCCCCTCTCGCCAAGCGGTAAAAACAGCGTGCCAATCGCATAATAGAGCGGCGGCTGATGCCACTCGTAGCCCAAAGGATCGGCGGCAGAGTTCGCCTGTGTCGGCATGACACCTTGCGATAGCGAGCGGATATAAGCAACGTGTGCGGCTTCATCGGGGGCATTTTGGTAGCCCGTCGCTCCCGTCGGCAGGGTCGCCGCGTGAAAAATCGCTCCCGCCAAATACAGGCTCAGCAGAATCAGCGGCACAAACCGCCACGCGCCTTTTGCCGCTACGGTTTCAGGAAACAGGGGCGACATGGCAGGGGCTTGAGGTTCATTCACGATTCGACTCTTCCATTTTCAATACCACAACGCCATTCTGAAAGAAAACCGGACGCCATAAATCTTTTCGCAACGCATCTTGAATCAATCGCCGGTAGTTGTAGATGTCCATTCCTGCCGGACTCTCGACATACCACAGACGCAATAGTTCCAACTCGCGCCCTTCGAGGCGTATCTGATCTCGCTGTGCCTGTTGCGCGAACCGCAAATTGATCACGATATAGCGATAATCTTTGTTCAGAAACCAGCGTGTCAACTCTTCGCCTGTCATCATGTCACGATACGGAATATATGAGGAATGTTCGCCATTGCCCCACAAATACGGTCTGTCGAGATAAAAACCGCGCACATCTTCATACAATATAACGCCTGCATTCTTCTCCGTGTTCGCATTGATCCATTCGCTTGCCCGAAAAATGTCCAAACGTCGGCGCGGAAGCGCGACTGCCACATCGGGAGAGGTCAAGATGGCTTGCAACTCCGATACCGACAAATGCGACGGCAGTACCAAAACGCTGTATGCCAGACTTCCTACTTGCGCCATCAACAAGGCGGAAACTCCAACGTGCGCCGCCTTGCCCTTTTCACTAATCCGCGCCGCCGCGTACCCTGCCCCAACGCACAACAGCGGATATACCGAAAGCAAATACCGCCCGACCTGTGCGTTCACAAACCATGCCGCAACCTGGACGAGCGCGATTCCCATCGTTCCGCGCACCGTAATTGGCACATCTTGGAGCAATACCAGACACAAACACAAGCCCAAAACCAACCCGCTGAACAACTCCGCATAATCGTAATTGCCGGGATTGGCATAGAGTTCGGCGTTCGCGGTCAACCGCCACGGCGTCTGCACCAGTGCAAGCGGCAGACCAACCTTTTCCTTCTCTCCCAAGCGGCGCGGATAGCCGAAGCTCTTCTGTTCGCCCTCATAAATTTTGGCTCTACTTGCACTCCAGTATTTGCTAGTGGGAAACAGTCCTGCCAAATAAGGGTAAACCGGATTCTGCATCTGCACTGCGTTTTTGAGATACCACGGTGAGCCGATAAGAGCAGCGATTAATCCAAATTGCACAACTAATCGAGGAGAAATTCGAGCGATCAGCGCGTAGCCGATCAGAACGACCAGCGGCAAAATCGCCAGATACTTGATTCCCAGTGCGAAACCGGCACAGATTCCGGCGAGAATCATCCATTCTCGCCGCTTTGAATCCTCACGTTCGCTCTGTGCAGAAACCACCGCGAACGTCGCCAAGGTCGCATACAGTGCAAGTCCCAAATCGGTATAAGCGACGCTTGCTTCCCAAAGCACTAACGGAGTCGTGAACAGCAATATGCCCGCAGCATACCCTGCATTTTGCTCCCCCTCCTCTCGGAAGGAGGGGGTCGGGGGGTGGTTCTTCCTCCTCAGCATTCGCGCACAGAACGCCACAATCGCCAAAACCAGCGCAAACGTCATCACGACATGGAACAAATTGGCAAGCGGAAATCCATCGTAAAGCAAACCGACTGCAAACAACATCTCCATTACAAACGGAAAGTTGCTGTGATGATCCGTCGGCAGAATCGAAATGCGCCCGTCATAGAGAAACACTTTGGGATTCGCGAGATGGTAGGCGATGGCGTCCCACTCTGTCCCAGTCGGCGGGCGAAAACACGCCGCAACCGCAAAAATTCCACAGCACAAACTCGTGACTGCAAACAGCCAAGCCCAGCCGTTTTGCGTCGGCAGAGTTCGTTCCGGTTTGGTCGCTTTCCATTCCGCCAGAAACTGCCGCCAGCCCGGAACGCCAAGCACTCCTAATATCACCCACCAGAGCGTAATCGGCGCGAACCGCAACAATCCCACCAAACCCAAAACATAAATGCCATACGCCGCGATTCCCAAGCCTATTGTCACGGCGAAACAGAATCGTTCCAGCAGGGAACCTTTGAGAACGGTAGTTCGCCGTAAAATGGACAATCCACAACCCGTCGCCGCCAGCGTCAAAAGGAGAATCAGCAGCAACGCTTTCATAACGGCTCCAACCCTGCTTTCATCTCCAGCACCCCCTCGGCATTGCGTGTGATTTTCACACGCCCGACATTTTTGCCGTAACAGCCTGTCTGCACAATCAGTGTTTTCCCCACCTGTTCGCCTGTCTCCAAAGTTGAGTGCGAATGCCCGCCGATGATCAGATCGATCTCCGGCACGCTCTCCGCCAATTTTCTGTCTTGAGTATAGCCGATATGGGTCAATGCGACGATGAGATCGGGCGAGGAAATTGCGCGAATCGCTCTGATTTGGGCGCGTGCGGTTTCAATTATGGGCGCGAACACAAACGACGAGAGTTTACGCACTGCCATTGTCGGCGTCACCATCGGAACCGTCAAGCCTATCACTGCAACAGTCCATTCTTGGAGTGTGAACAATGCAAACGGCTGACACGGCAGTTCAGCGCGGCGATTGCCCCAAAACGGCTGGTGTGCGGCGATATTCGCGCAAAGAATCGGAAATTTCGCCCGATTGAGCGTCGTCCGAAATCCTGTCTCGGTGACATGGAATTCCCGATTGCCAACGGTCAGGGCATCGTAGCCCGCCGCATTCATCAAGTCGAAAATCGGTTCGCCGTTGGGATGATACGTGATATTGCCGCATCTAACCGCATCGCCGGCATCAACGAGCAAGACATCGCCTTCAACCTCCGACTTCATTTTGCGGAGGCGTTCCGATTGGGCGAGAGTGAAATGATTATGGAAATCGTTGGTATGAAGTAGTGTCAACAAGAGGGAAAACAACCAAACCCGGCAACAATGTTCAAGGTTGTCACGTCCGCAGGACGCTCGTCGGAGCGACACCGTGCCGGGTACTTTCAGT
>CAZPZP010000009.1:12428-19429 GCA_964591025.1 uncultured Chthonomonadaceae bacterium | reverse complement strand
TCTTGACCGGGTACAAGAACGTACCCGACTGAAAAACAGACGTCCTGCGGACGCAAACCACAAGGTTATTGCCTTCCCATAACACCCTTTGCGAGTAGAATTTCTCAGAGGAAACCGTCAGACTCACAAATGGCTCGTCCGTAGGACGTCTGCACTTTAGGCGGGTACGTTCTTGTACCCGAACCCAATGACCTAACGACCCAATCAAAAAAAGCGCGTTCACCGTTTCTATTATACGGCGAACGCGCCAAACTTCGGTACATTGAGTTTGCAAGCACGACACGATTTTCGCGCCAAACGCCCGCTCTATTTCAGTTTGTACTTCTGAAGGAACTTCTCAACGCGCCCCTCGGTGTCTACGATCTTCTGCTTGCCCGTGTAAAACGGATGGCACGCGGAACAGATTTCAACACGGATATTGTTCTTGGTCGAGCGGGTCTCGAAGGTGCTGCCGCACTGGCAGACAACATTGACGGTGCTATATTCGGGATGGATTCCGGCTTTCATTTGCGGTTGTCCTTTCGTCAAAAACAGGGATCAAAACAAGCCCCGTTAGTATACTACGAGTCCGTGCCGCAATTCAATCGCCGGAATGAAATAAACCGAAAAAAGTTTCATGCCTATCTGCCTTGCGCCACAAAATCGGCTTCTCGCGCCGTCTCCTCGACCGGAGGGGCTACGCCGCTTTCTGGAGAGGGTTTGCCTGTCGTATCATCGCAACGAATGACAAGGGATCGCTGAGTGTTGGAAACTTCCTCCAAAAATCCGGGAACACTCGTCAACACGGCTCGCTTGCGCGTGATCACAACATGGGAACGGCGGAGTTGAACGTCTCTGAGAGTTGGCGGACGCGGTCATGTTCGGCGTTCAGGCGATCACGGAGGACGCCTAATTCGCGCTCGGCAAAGGCATAGGCACGCCCGTGTAGCTGCTCATTCTCGTCATGGAATGATTGCATCGCCGGACTCTTGCGGAAATAGACACGCATTGCCGCAATGGAGGCATCTTGCACACCCAGCAACCTTCCCATCACGATTTCCAATCCCAGATCAACCAGCAAGGGATCGAATATCGTCGCATAGAAGTCGTTTTTCGGTGTGTGGGTCGGGATGGGATTGAACAGATCAAGAGAGATAAAGAGCAGTCCGTCGGGAGCCAGACGGGAAACAAAGTTGGTCATCAGTTCGACCGGGTCTTCGACGTGTTCGAAGACGTCTTGGCAGCTAATGATATTATAGCGTTCTTCGGGCAGTTCTCGTGCGTCCGCAAACGTGACGTCCAGGTTGCGGCGTGCGTAACGCCATGCCGCGAACTCCACTCCCTCCCAGGGAATGTCGGCGTGCGTTACCCGGAAGCCTCGGCGTGCCCATGCCACGCAGTCGCGCCCTGTCCCCGCGCCGATGTCGAGGACGGAGGAGCCGCTCGGAAAACTCTCCGTAAAGCCGAGCATGATCTGGAGGCGGTGGAACAGGTGTGGCAGTTGATACGAGGAGAGCAATAATGGGAGCAGTTTGATCTCCGGTCCGATCAGTTCGGCAAAGTTGGTAGCGACCAGTTGATCGTACTTCCGGCGCATCTCCCCGGCAGTGATGCCGACGTAGTCAGCATACTCCAGAAGCAGATCGTCCAGTGGATCGAGCAGGCGATACCGTAGCAACGCCTCGACCTTGTGTTGTTCGGTCATCGGGCAGTTCATCTATAAATCTCCAGTCAAGGGTAACCTGCACAAGTCGAACTGCTGGGCGTTTGGCATCAACAGCGAGAATTTTCTTCGGCTTGGTAAGAGTCCTCTTTCTTTAGTTTTGATCTGCTCCCGGCGCGTCCCTGATGTAGCGAGAGGGCGAGATGCCCTGAGTATACCTCACGTCAACGCTAGGATTTCCGCTGATTCGCATTGTGGTAACAGTTCAGCAAATGACCCACGCAGGCGCGGGTCATTTGCTGAACTGTTACCGTCCGCAGGACGTCTGTTTTTCAGCCGGGTACGTTTCTGTACCCGGACTCAATCTGATTTGCACTCTCCTAAAACGGAAATTTCATTACCCTGTTACTCCAATCAGATCGTTACGGAATCCAATCGGCGATAAACACATTGGTTTCGCGATTGATGCCGTTGCGGTTCGATGCCCACACGAATTTCTTGCCGTCGGGACTGAAATTCGGGAAGCCGTCGAACTGCCCGCCGTAAGTGATTTGCTCCAATCCCGTGCCGTCGAGATTGATCCTGAACACCTCGAACTGGCGTCGCTTTGCGTCGGCGCGGTTGGAAGCAAAGACCAGTGCCTTGCCGTCGCGTGTCCAGCTTGGCGCGAAACTGGCGATCCCCTGTGAAGCCTCATTCGTAATTTGCTTCATATTCGAGCCGTCTGCGTTCATCACATAGAGATCGAGGGTCGAAGGGCGGATCAGATGCTGTTTGAGCAGGGCTTTGTACTCGTTTGTCTCTTTCTCCGCTGTGGGGTGATAGGCACGAAAACAAATCTGTTTGCCGTCCGGTGACCACCACGGTCCGCCGTCATAGCCCATCGTTTTAGTGAGTTGGCGCGGGTTTTTGCCATCAATGTCCATGACCCAAATATCAAGATCGCCGCTGCGGTCACTGCAAAAAACGATCTGCTTCCCGTCCGGCGAAATCACGGATTCCGCGTTATAGCCCGGCTCCTCGCCCGATTTCAGGTCACGCGGAAACAACACGCGCAAGTCGGAGCCGTCCGCCTTCGCGCTGTAAATCGCATACGTTGGATAGATAGGCCACACATAGCCTTTGGAGTAATCGGGCTTTGCGGGGCAGCCGGGATCTACGCCGTGCGTCGAAGAAAAAATCACGCGCTTGCCGTCTTTTGTCCACCACCCGCAGGTTGTCCGCCCTGTTCCTGTGCTGATTCGCTTCAATCCCGTGCCGTCCGTATTCATCACATATTGCTGATCGCAAGGCATTCCGTCGCGCTCGCTTTGGAACGTCAGTTTTTTGCCGTCCGCGCTGAAATAGGCTTCGGCGTTCTGTCCGCCAAAGGTCAACTGGCGCACATTTTTGAGATGAGTCTCTCGCGGCTCATGCGCCGCCATCAGCGGCTTTGGGGGCGGCGGAGGTTGCTGCCTCCGATATTTCGCAAAGGCAACTGCCCCGCCGGAGACAAGTGTCACCGTGGCAAAGGCGGTCAAAAATCCATTTCGGATTGTACAACACATCGTTTTATTACTCCAAAGCCCAAGCGGGCAAGAAAATCGTCGGCGTCGTCGGCATTTTTGCACCACGAAGTCGAGCCGAACAGGACGCAGAGGCAAAAGCATAGCACAAATTGGGTTGGAGCGCAAGGCACTGCCGCCATTTGAGAAGGCGGATCTGATCAATTTGCGCCCAAATGTCTCGCAATCTGCCGATTGTGGGGTATTCTGCATGGCAAGATGTCAACGCCGATGCCCCTTTCCGAAAGAAACGAAACTTCCGCCACAGGAACGCACGCCGTCACGATGCGCCGTCCTGCCGAGTGGCGCGACATATTTCCGGCTCACCGCTTGCCTGTACTTGCTAAAACGCCGATCATGGTGGCATTAGGGGCGTATTTCGCACACGCCGATTTTCAACGCGCCGAACTGACCGGCGCGTTGATCTTGGCGACCCTGCTTTGGGCGGCTCTCTACGCGCTCAACGAGATGACCGATGTCACCGAAGAGCAGGACTATTACGTTTCTCAAACCATGCAGAATGTTTTGTACACGCTGCCGATTCTGGTCTGCATCACCTCGTGGTTCTTCTCGAAAGCATTGTTTGTATGCCTGACCGCCATGACCGTTGGGCAGTATGCCTATTGCGTTCCTGCCATTCGTCTCAAAAAATACTGGCTGACGATTCTGCTTCTCAGCGGCGCGTTAAATCCGCTGCTCCGAATGCAAAGCGGGGCGATTTGGGGAACGCAGCAGATGCCCTTTCTTGCCGGAGCGGTCTTCGTTCTGCTTCATCTCGGCGCGACCTTCCGCGCCCGCACCCTCCAGCGTGACCGTGACAAACGCCTTGCTTACCATGTCGCACCTCGGTTCAGCGATTGGCTTGGTCCTGTATGTACCGCGTCCGGTTTGGTTGGCGCGGTGATGCTGTGCGTGCAAGAAATTCTCCCTCGCTTCTTTATTTTCTATATTCTCATCGCGGGCGGGTTTGCCGTGTATGCGTGGTCAGGGCGCGTCCACAGCATGAAAACATTGCGGCGCGGTTGGATCGGCTTTGCCCTGCTGGCGTTGGTCGCGTTACTGCTTCTTGCCGCTTCCCGCTGACTTGCCGGTTATGATATAATACAGGGAGTAGAATTTTTGGAGGAAACGTGCCATGACACTCACACTGACACCGGAACTGAAACAAGCCATTGAAGAGCAGGCGAGAGAGCAAGGTATCTCGCCGGAATGCGCCGCTCTTGACGAGTTGAATTATGCGTTTCTGGAAGACGATTTCGGGAGCAGAAGTCGTCCCACTCTTTCATGGCGCAATTTGATTGGTCGCCGCTATCGCTTGATTGAAAAAAAGTTTACGGTTGGACTGACCGAAGAAGAGATTCAAGAGTTCAACCGCCTCACCGCTCAGATCGAAAACAGAGCGGAACTGCCTTCTTCATCACAAGACGAGTTGTGTCATACGCTCTGACGAAAGGCTTTTGCGGATGGTACGTTTTCAGCGAACTGTTCCTGCGCCCGTCAATCCCGCAAGAAACAGCGATATATCCTGTCGCTTTCATGTTCGGAAAGATTTCGAGCATTGTTGCGCGTATTGCTTGCGGCATGAAGATTGGGCTGAACCGGAAACATTTGAGCTTGATCATTTTTATCCGAAATCTCTTTTTCCTGAGAAGCAATACGACTTCTACAATTTGTACTACGCTTGCAGTCGCTGCAACTCTTTCAAGTGGAATCATTTTCCGTCCGCACGACTGGCATCACAGGGCATCGAATTCATTGACTTTTGTCGGGATGATTTCGAGCGGCATTATGAGATTTCTGCGTCCGGTATCTGGGAGCCTCGCACCCTCTCAGCAAAATACATGATAGATACCCTGAACTTGAACAGCGATCATTTGGTTCGACAGCGTTTATTTCTCGCTCGAATTCGGATATGACATAGAAAAGCCGAATCCTGAGCAGATAATTGCTGTGACTTTGGAAGATTGACACAAAAGGAGAACGCCGCAAACATGGCGGAAGACACATCGGCGGCACTGCCGCATTGGGATATGAGTTCGGTTTACCCTTCGCTCGACTCGCCGGAGTTCATCACGGCATACGAGGGAGTGATCGAGGGAATCGCCGTTTTGGGGATACAATTCGAGATGTTGGGCGTGCGAAAGCGCGACACTTCTGCCGTTGATGCCGCGTTCGTCACAGCGTATGAAGCGGCAACCGATGCGCTCAACACCATTTCGCGCACGCTCTGGACTCTCGGTTCCTATATCGGCTGTTTTGTCGCCGTCAATGCCGAGGATGATCTCGCACAGTCCCGCGAATCGCAGCTCAACGCGCAGATCATTCCGCTCGATCAACTCGATACGCGGTATACGGCGTGGGTCGGGTCAAGCGACATTGAGGCATTGCTGGCACAATCCGAAGTCGCCCGCGCCCACGAGTACGCCATTCGCAAGGCGAAAATTGAGTTTGAGCATCAGATGTCGGAAGTGGAAGAGGCACTCGTTTCGGAACTGCGTCCATCAAGCATTACGGGTTGGGCGCGTCTGCACGGCAACATTGCGGCACTGCTCACCGTTCCGCTGACAATTCGCGGCGAAGAGCAAATACTGCCGATGAGCAAAGTCCGCGCCCTCGCTAGCGACTCGGATCGCGCCGTTCGCAAAGCCGCATTCGAGGCGGAAGTCGCCAGTTGGGAAGCGGTCAAGGTTCCAATGGCTGCTGCCTTGAACGGCGTCAAAGGATTCCAGAACACGATTCGGCGCAAACGCGGCTACGCTGACGATATCGAGCCAACACTTTATGGCAACAGCATTGACCGTGCCACATTGGACGCCATGCAGTCGGCGGTTATTGCGTCGTTCCCCGATTTCCATCGCTATACCCGTCTCAAAGCCAAAGCGTTGGGCTTGGAGAAATTGACATGGTATGACATCGCCGCCCCGCTCGGTGCAACCACGCGCAAATACTCATGGGCAGAAGCCGAAGATTTTATCCGCACGAATTTTGCCCGCTACTCGCAGCGGCTTGCCGATTTCGCCGATCACGCCTTCAAGCACAAATGGATCGACGCCGAGCCGCGAACAGGGAAATCCGGCGGCGCGTTCTGTACCGATCTGTTGGGCGTGGAACAGTCGCGGGTCATGATGAATTTCGACGGCTCGTTCTCGCAAATCAGCACCCTCGCTCATGAACTCGGACACGCCTACCACAACCTTAACCTGCGCGGGCGCACTGCCATGCAGCGATCAACGCCGATGACGCTGGCGGAAACGGCGAGCATTTTCTGCGAGACAATTGCCTTCGATGCGGCATTGGAAGGTGCGGACGTAACGGAACGCCTTGCCCTACTCGATACGGCATTGGAGCGAAATTTGATGGTCGTCGTGGATATTCATTCGCGATTCTTATTCGAGAAAAGCGTCTTCGAGCGCAGACAGGAGCGCGACCTCACGCCCGCAGAATTCACTCAACTGATAACCGATGCCCAAAAAGCGACTTATGGCGACAGCATCGAACCACTTCACCCCTACGTCTGGGCGGTCAAGGGGCATTATTACGGTCCGACGTTTTACAATTATCCGTACACGTTTGGCTTGCTCTTCGGCTTGGGACTGTACGCTCAATACCAACAAAATCCCGATGAGTTCAAGGCGAAATACGACGATTTGCTCTCGTCAACAGGTTTGGAAGATGCCCGCACGCTCGCCAAACGCTTCGGCATTGATATTGCCGATACCGCGTTTTGGACGGCAAGCCTCGATGTGATTCGCAAACAGATCGATGAATTTGCCGAATTGGTCGGCTAAACTGCGAACGCCTTCCAAATTAAGTGC
>CAZPZP010000009.1:0-12328 GCA_964591025.1 uncultured Chthonomonadaceae bacterium | reverse complement strand
GAGCGGCACTCGTGTTTGTTTGTATTCAGCCGTTCAGGGCAGGGACAAACTCCGCTTTTGCCCATTCCGCGAGTGTCATCGGTGTGGTGGTTTGGGAAGTGCGGGGTTCCGCAACGCCATCGGGCTTTGAAAATGCCATAAGAATCAAGACGCGGGGCGGAGGTTGACGATATTTGCGGCGATGGAGTTGAGATGCGTCTCGATCTGTCCCAAACCGGAAACAGGTCCGGCTTTGGGCAACTGCGCTCCTGCGCTGGAGAGGTGGACGACGAAGGGAATATTGTTGGCTTGAACTGCCTGTGCCACGCTTGCACCGAGCCGCTCATGCCAACCCTGCACATCATCGGTTGAGGTGTCATTGGGTGTGACCCAAAACAGAGCGTCCGCTCCTTCAGTGGCACGGCGGACAAAATCGGCGTCCTGCTGGTCGCCCTACTGAATTTTGACGCGATTACGAACGGCGGGATCGAGTTCGTCTGGATTACGAAGGAGTAGCGTTAAGGCGGCTCCTTGCTCCAAAAGCAAAGAGACGGCTTTGCTTCCGACATTTCCCGTTGGTGTGGTGATTGCAATAGCCATTATTCGGTGTTCTTTTCTGTGCATTCCCTGCTCGCATTTTTGCGGGGAATACCTCTCTTATACGCCCCTGCCACCTGACAAATTCTGCTTTCTCCTCTCGAACGCGAATTGAAGTGTTATCCGAAATCTCCGCAAGTCGCGTCGCTGTTTCCTTTTTGAGAAGAGATTTTGCTTTTTCGGCGCATTTGTGTTATTATAATTCTATAAAGCCTCGCGGCTATTCCCATTGGAGAAATGAATTTGGCTGTTCAGACGACGCCCGCAACCTTGGTAGAGACCGAACGCAAGGACGCTTGGTGGATTTCCCCCGCCAGTTTTTTTGTGTTGTTCAGTTTGTTCGGTTTGTGGGCAACCTTTCGCGCTTTTCAGAACGATCACTATGAAATTGGCGGCTATCTCTCCCCGTTTTATTCGCCAACCATCAAATTGGGACTCAAATTGGGGCGATTCGAGATTTCGCCCGCGCTTCTCATTCTGCCGTTCCCTTTGAGTTTCCGGTTAACCTGCTATTACTATCGCAAAATGATCTATCGCTCCTACCTTGCCAACCCTGCCGCGTGTGCCGTCAAAAAACCCGGTCCGGTGTGGCTGATACGCGGCAAAAACTATTTCGGCGAGAAAGCATTTCCATTCGTGCTGATGAATTTGCATCGCTATGCCTTTTACGCCGCCGCGATTTTTGTCGCGCTACTGTGGGTAGACACGTTCAAGGCGTTCTTCTTTACCACAAACGGCGTCACGCAATTGGGAATCGGTCTCGGCTCGATTGTTTTTCTCGTCAATGTCCTGCTGCTCTCGTTCTACACCTTTTCCTGCCACTCGTTCCGGCATCTCATCGGCGGCGGAACCGATTGCTATTCTTGCTCGGCATTGGAGCGCACCAAATACGGCGTGTGGCGTAAAGTCAGTTTTCTGAACGACAAGCACGGTCTGTGGGCAATGATGAGTTTGGTTTCAGTTGCGTTGACCGATGTTTATGTCTATCTCATCGCAACGAACACTCTCACGGATTTGCGGATTTTCTGAGGCGTTGATAAAGCCAAAGACATTGCCGTTCTCAAAATCAAAAGCGATTTGGCAAAGTTCGGCACGCTTCCGTTATAGCCGCTTGGTTCCGTTTTTCAGCATCTCCAACAAGGCGATCTCTTCGATTTCCATCTCGGCGACGATTTTCTGCAAGCGGAGCGTGCGTTTCGGGCGAAAATCCGACAGTGTGACGCCGCGCTCATAATTTTTGATGACGAGCGGATGGATATACGAACTGTGGCAGACGGCGGGCGTATTGCCTAATTTGTCCGCAACCCGCTTGACCGCAATGTTGATATTGCGCTTGAGTTGGCGTTCGGTTTCGGCGGCTCCCGTCTCGGCGAGGGCGAGAGTAGCCGTCAGCGTGCCATTCCAAGTGCGAAAGTTTTTGGCGGAAAACTCAGTTCCCATACACGCCTTGATATAGCCGTTTACATCCTGCGCGGAGATCGCTTGCACTGTATTTTCTACGTCACGGTATTGGAACAGACGTTTGCCGCGCAACGCCTTGATCTCTGCTATCACTGCGGCGAGGTAACTGTTGAGGGTTGTTGGAATTTTCGCTCAAAAACGCCTTGCGGCTCTCTGCTCCACTCTCGAAGGAGAAGGGCAGAGGGCAGTTTTGGCAGTTGACAACAACAACCCGCAACAATTACCAATGATATTAATTAAAGACCACCCGCTTGTTTCTTTTTCAAGAAGCAAGCGGGCGGTCTTTATTGTTTAATGCGCTCGGCACGTATCGGCTTTTTATCTGCTCAGGGCAGACATCTTACGCCGTCAAGTCGAGATACGTTTCGCCGTTCTTGATTGCGGCGTGAATGCGCTGCAAAATTGCCGTTGCCGACTCTTCGCCATCGGCGGAAGCGACCATCAGATAGAAATCTTCGCTGAACTGCGCGACCACCGCCCAATCACCTTCGTCTTCTTCCGCGCTCACGCCCCACGCCGCCGCCACATTCACCAACGCTCCATCTTCGGTATAAACATACATAATTCGTGTTCTCCTTAAACTAAAATTCGCTTCTCTCCGTCGCGCCGTGTCACTCGAATCGCGTCGAAAAACTCCAATGCCTGAACCGAAAATTTCCGGTTGCTTGTGGTCAAATCCCGAAACCCCGACACGGTGATTCCGTCCGACTGCGCCGCCAATTGTTGTAACAGCGACTGCATCCATTCTACCGTTTTCTGGTGATAAAAGACGCCGTCCGCGACCCGCACAAACCGCCCTTGCTCGACTCCCACCCGCAACAGGGCGTTGATCGCATCGGGCGGGGCATTGATGCCTTGCGCCACATCCTCGATCAGCGGAGTCGCCACGCCGCAGCCAATATAGTAGGCTTCAATCCGCTCCAGCAGCGCATTCTGCTTCTCGTTCAGCGAAATCCGAAAATCCGGCAAGCGCAGCGTGGTCGTTTCTGTGACGATGACGCCGAGATTCTGCCAATGCCCCGCGATTGCCGCAAACGCTTTACCGTCCATATCGCGCCCCAACGCAGAACGCAATTCTTCACGCGGCATTCCGGCACGTAAGGGAAATTGCCCATGATAAGCACCGATGAGATGGATGGCACGCTCGCGCAACCCGCTCAATAAAACCGCACTGATGAAACGGTCACTTGGAAGCAAAGTCGCCCGTTTCGCTTCGATGAGCGTATCAAGGGCAGTTTCGGCTTCGGATTGCGCCAGCCCGCTCTGTACTAGTAACTCCTTACGCGCCACTCCCACCGGAAATCGCAAAATCACCGTTTCCAGTACATCATCGGGCGTGCCTTTTTCCCGCGAAGCGAGCGCGGCTAAGATTGCGGCTTCGTTTTTGCGGTGTTTCGTCGGATTGGGATCGAGTATCCAGCCGCCGCCAAGCGTATGCATCGGCGAATACGAACGCAGGACGAAGCGATCTCTGCGCCCCGCCGCAAACTCTGTCTCTCCTATAAATTGAATGTAAGCGCGTTTGTTCGGTTCCAACGCGGCTTTATCGTCCAAAAGGCGAATGCGCCCGATGATCTCCGCCGTTCCCAGATGAATACGCACCCGCGCCCGATCTTTCAGCACTTTCGGCGCATTGGGCAGCAAATTCAAGACTGCATCGAACAGTTCGGTTGTCGGGAGCGTATTCGGCGGGGCAAGTTGTGCGCCGCGTTCGATGTCGTCGGTTTCAATTCCGGCGAGATTGACCGCCACTCGCGAACCCGCTTCTGCCACTGTCACTTTCTGCCCATGAACCTGCAAGCCGCGCACCCGCGTTTCGTGCTTTTGCGGCACAATCGAAACCGCATCGCCCACATGAAGCGCACCCGAAACCAGCGTTCCGGTCACCACCGTTCCAAATCCGGGACGAGTGAACACGCGGTCAATGGGCAATCGAAACGGAAGCGAGGCATTGCGGGCTTCGGCGCGACTGACCGCCGACTGCAATTCGCGCTTGAGTGCCTCGACGCCTTTGCCCGTCAGAGAGTTTACGCGAATGATCGGGGCGTTGGCGAGGAAGGTTCCGGCAAGATGTTCACGAATATCGGCTTCGACGGCATCCGCCCACTCCTTATCCACCATATCCATTTTTGTCATCGCGACCACGCCGTTTTTGACATCCAATATCCGCAGTATATCGAGATGCTCCACTGTTTGCGGCATGACGCTCTCATCGGCGGCAACCACCAGCAAAACCACATCCACCCCGCTGACGCCCGCCAGCATATTCTTGAGAAATCGCTCGTGTCCCGGCACGTCCACAATCCCCGCCACCGTGCCGTCCGGAAGCCGAAGCGCAGCAAAACCGATGTCTATGGTCATGCCGCGTTCCTGCTCTTCCTTGAGCCGGTCGGTATCGGTTCCGGTGAGGGCTTTGATGAGCGTTGTTTTGCCGTGGTCTACGTGTCCGGCTGTTCCAATAATAACGTGCTTCATAGGAAGAGTTTACCCCAAGCCCCTAATCCCCCACCTCATTGAGACGTTGACATAAATATTCCTGCCGTAGTTTGTCATTTTTCCGGTTTGGTGTCATCTTTAGTTTTCGGTAAAATCCTGTCCTCATCAGTGAAGAACATCCGCAAATCCCGATGGTTCTGCCGTCTCGTTATTGGGCGCAACGATTACGGCGCGAGTGAGATAAGCATGGCACAGGCGTTTTGTGCTATAACTGTGAGTATTCAGTTCGTTGTGGGAGATTGCGCCGGAAGCGTTTCTGGAGGCGGGCGCGGCGTTGTTTGCCGCTGGCTCCGCTTGGGAGGGTCGCCAAGTCCAAAGCGGCGGGGGAGGAAAGAGGCGAAGAAAAAGCACTCCACGCAGTGATTTTGCGGCTTGGAGAGAAACGCTTCGGCACGCCAAACGCTGCCACTCGCGCCGCGTTGGAGGCAATCGGCGAGCTTGCAAAATTGGAAGCCCTGTCATTGCGTTTGCTGGAAGTCGAGAGTTGGGACGAATTGCTTCCCTCCGCATGACGCGAATTTGCCTCTATACTTTGATTGAACTCTGAAAGGAACCGCCCGCCTTGCTCACCCGACGCGCCGCCCTATCACTCACGCTTTTCTGTTCCCTATTCCCTGTTCCCTATCTCCTACTCCCTGCCCGCGCCCAAAATCAAGCGGCAGAGTTGGAGGCGGATCGCAAGCCGACACTGGTCACCAAAGGCGATGTTTTTATCAAAAACGGTACGCTCCTCACCGTCACCAAAGGCGTGATCCTAAACGGCAGTATTCTCGTTCGCGGCGGTAAAATCGTCCAAATCGGACAAAATCTGACACCGCCGAATGGCGTCCCGACCATTGATGCCACTGGCAAGTTCGTCACGCCCGGTATCATTGACGCCCATTCGCACACCGCCTCCGACGCCACCAACGAAGGAACCGACTCCATCACCGCCGAGGTTCGCATCAGCGATATACTTGACCCCAACGCCCTCGGAATATGGCAATATACCGCGTGCGGCGTCACGTCCGCGCTCATTCTGCACGGTTCCGCCAACGCCATCGGCGGGCAAAGTTCGGTTATCAAACTCAAGTGGAAGCACCCCGTCGCCGACCTCATTGTTCCCGACGCACCGCGCATGATCAAGTTCGCACTCGGCGAAAACGTCAAACGCTCTAATTGGGGCGACGAAGCCAAAAAAACGCCGCGCTTTCCCTCCACCCGTCCGGGAGTCGAAGCGGTCTATCGCCGCGCCTTCCTCGACGCCAAGCAATATCAAGCGGAATGGGACGCCTACAACCAAAAGCGCGAACCCAACGCCACTGCCCCGCGTCGCGACCTGCGCCTTGAAGCCCTGTCCGAGATATTGAGCGGCAAAATCCGCGTGCAGTGCCACTCTTATAATCAGAACGAAATGCTGATGATGGCGAAACTCTCGAAGGAATTCGGCTTCAATCTCGTCCTTCAGCACGCGCTCGAAGCGTACAAAATCGCTCCCGAACTCGCTGCCATGGGCATTCCGATCTCGTCGTTCGCCGACCAATGGGCGTACAAAATCGAAGCCTACGACGCCATTCCTTATAATGCGGCACTGTGTATGCAAGCCGGAGTCGTCGCGTCCATCAACTCAGATACCTTCAACGGTCTGCCGATGATTCACCTCGAAGCCGCGAAATCTTTACGCTATGGTGGACTGAGCGAAACCGACTGCCTCAAACTCGTCACCCTGAATCCCGCCATTCAACTTGGTATCGCGCATCGCGCCGGTTCGCTCGAAGTCGGCAAAGACGGCGACGTTGCGATCTGGGACGGGCATCCGCTTTCGGTCTACAGTCGCTGCGCCTATACGATGATCGAAGGCGAAGTTGTGTTCCAACGCCGCGACGCTTTTGGTCTCAATTCCGCCGCAACTCTGCACGCAAGCCCCGTTCCGGCATACCGTCAAAAAGAGAACCGAACCGCTGTTGCTGATGAACGCCGACTCGCGCAAAACAACGCCAAGCTATTCGACAATCGCAAAGCCAACGCTTATCTGATCAAGAACGCAATGGTTCATACTGTCGCCAAACCAAGCGCAGAACTCGGCGATATTGCCATCGAAAACGGCAAAATCAAAGCAGTCGGCAAAAACCTGCCCACTCCCGCCAACGCTGTCACGATAGACGCAACGGGCTTGCACGCTTATCCCGGCTTGATTGACGGCGGCAGTACGCTCGGATTGGCAGAGATCAGTTCTATCAATGCCACCAACGACAATAGCGAAGACGGCGATTTCCAGCCTGACCTGACCGCCCTTCGCAGTGTCAATCCTGTCAGCGCACACATCGAAACCACGCGATTTACGGGCATCACCACCGCGCTTTCCTCTCTCAATGGCGGCGTGATTGCCGGTCAAGCCAGCATCATTCATCTCGATGGTTGGACTTGGGAGCAGATGGGCGTTCGCGAACGTGTGGCATTGCGTGTCAACTATCCCGAAGTCAACGCCTCAGAGTTGGAATTTCTCAAGCAGTTTTTGGGCGAAGACGAGATCACCAAACGCCGCGAACAGCAGAAAAACCGACTGCGCCGTATCAAGGATTATTTCGAGAGTGCCAAACGCTATCTTGCAGGGCGCAAACTCGGAACCTCGCCGCAGGATTTGGCAATGGACGCCATGACGCCCTATCTCGAAGGCAAACTTCCCGTGATCTTTCAAGTCAATACGAGGGGCGGTATCCGCAACGCCCTGAAATTTGCGAAAGAGTTGGGACTCAAACCGATCATTGGGGGCGGGCGCGAGTCATGGCGCATTGCAGACGAACTCGCCAAAGCCAAAATTCCGGTGCTGTATACGCCCGCCGCTTCGCCTTTCACAGACTATGAACCCTATGATACTCCTTACGCCGCGCCCGAACTCCTGCGCCGCGCCGGTGTCAAAGTCGGGTTTATGTCCAATGGCGACGCCGACGCCCGCAATTTGCCGTTCAAGGTGGGCATTTGTTGCGCTTACGGCTTCAATCACGCCGAAGCGATCAAATCCCTGACCCAAACCAACGCGGAAATTCTTGGTATCGGCGACCTATGCGGCACTCTCGAAACAGGCAAAGCCGCCGACATCATTCTCACCGACGGCGATCCGCTCGAAATCGGAACTCAACTGCGCTATGAATTCATCGCTGGCAAACCCGTCAAACTCGAAAGCAAACATTCGCGTCTTTATGAGCAATACCGCGCAAGGCTAAAGTAACACAAAGGATGCGGACAACGTAGAAAAGCACAGGTTCAAGCCGCCTGAAAATCCCAAATAGAAAAGTCAAAGCCAATGCCGCCAAGCACAACCAATAACAAACCCCGAACACTTGATAACGAACCCGAAGTGACAAGTGGCGATGTGTCGTCGTTCGAGTTGCGGATACTCGATCCGAAGAAAATGAAAGTCTTTCGCCATGCCGGAGTGCCGCGCCTGACATTGGAAGGAGAACGCTCGTGGACGAAGATTTCTCCGGCGCGAACCTTTCCACTGTCCGACCCAGAGCATTATATCGGCTTTTTGGACGGCGGCGGCAAAGACATCGGGATGCTGTACGATCCGGTACAACTGGATAACGATTCGCGTCGCGTGGTCGAGGAAGAAGTCGAACGCCGCTATTTCGTACCAGTCATTGACCGCGTAATTTCGGTGAAAGAGGAATTTGGGGCGGTGTATTGGAATGTGGAGACGGATCGCGGCGAAAAAGAGATCGTCGTTCGTAACCTGCGCGACAATATGCAGGAGTTGTCTGCCACGCGCATGGTCATCACCGATGTTGACGGCAATCGCTACGAGATTCCCGATGTAACCAATATGGACAACAAAAGTCAGGGAATTATCATGCGGAATTTATAGAATGAGACATACCGGGTACAGAAACGTACCCGTCTAAAAAACAGACGTCCTACGGACGAACAGACTGCTACGTTTGTGCTCTGATTGAAACCTCCTCATTGCTGAAACTTCCGAAAGAGTCTACAGCCTTCCAACCTGCACGTCCGTAGGACGTCTGTTTTTCAGGCGGGTACGTTTCCGTACCCGCATTTTGTGCAGACCGATGTTGAAAGCCAAAGTTCTATACAGTATCATACATGAACGACTCTTCACGATAAATACGCGCATCGTGGTCGCGGTATCGGGCGGCGCGGATTCGGTCTGTTTGCTGCATCTTTTGGCAGAATTGCGGGCAGGATATGATCTCGAACTGATCGCCGTTCATCTCAATCACGGGTTTCGCGGCGAAGAGGCAGACGCAGATGCGCGATATGTCGAATCGCTTGCTGAGGCGTTGGGCATTGAATCGGTGATTCGCTCGGTTGATGTTCCGGCAATGAAATTGCGGCGGCATCTTTCCGCGCAGGAAGCCGCACGCGAAGCCCGTCATACGCTTCTCAAAGCAGTTGCGGCAGAACGGAACGCAGACCGAATCGCTCTCGGACATACCCGCGATGACAGAGTCGAAACTGTTCTCGGCAACATCTTGCGCGGAACGGGTTTGGACGGATTAGCCGCCATGCCGCCGAAAGATTTGCCTTTGATTCGCCCGCTTTACGAAGTCACTCGCGCCGAAACGCACGCCTACTGCGCCGAACACAATCTCAACCCACGTGACGATTCGTCCAATGCCGACCTGCATTATCGCCGTAATCGCCTTCGCACCGAGTTGCTTCCTGAATTGCGAACGCACTACAATTCTCAAATCGACACCGCAATTTACCGAATGGCGGAACTTGCCGCTGCCGATAATTCCTATTTAGAAGAAGCGGCAGCGCAGACAAAGGCGCAATGCACCGTTTCGGACGCGGAAAGTTTGCTCGTTCTCGATAGCGAAAAACTCTCCGCGCTTCCGTTAGCCCTGCGGCGCAGAGTGCTGCGGCAAGCGATTGGACAGGTTCGCGGCAGTTTAGAGAATATCGCCTTCGAGACGACGGAGCAAACTTTGGCAGCGGCAGAAAAAAATTCTGCCTATGGCAGAGTATTACCCGCATATCATGGGATTTCGACACGTCTCTCACAAGGAAATCACCGCCTCTATATCGAAAGAGTCGTTGCAGAGGCAAGCGCGATTGCTTGGGAAGTTGTCCTGACAACTCCGGGCAGAACGGAAATCTCGCAAGCCAACCTATCTATTGAAACGGAAATTCTGCCTTTCATTAAGTGCAATGTTCCGACGAGCAGGTTACGATTTTCACTCTCGGAAGTTCGCTTACCACTGATTGCGCGTTCGAGGCGCAATGGAGATCGAATCACATGGGGCAAGCCGCATGGAACCAGCAAAGTTCAAGATATATTGACCGACGCAAAAATTCCTAAAGAACAGCGCGATTGGGTTCCGATAATTGCGGATAACTTCGGCAAAATTTTGTGTGTTGGAAATCTCAAATACAATAATGCGGCACTGAATCCGCATACGTTTCTGCCACCGGATGAGCCAATTTTGGAGATACAGTTTCATCGTTACAACGAAAGCGTCACATCAGAGGAGATTTGAGGCACTTTCATAGAACACTGACTCGTATCCTTTATTATTACCGCACAGTTTGTTATCTTCTCGCCTCTGTGCTATAATCACACTCTATAAGTCCATGTCCTGCGTTTATCAACACGAACGCCGGGGGAGTAACACTTGAAACCGGGCAACAACGGATCACGCATTCTCATTCTCATCGCGATAATCGCCCTCCTGATTGTCGCGTTCCAATCCCCGTACATTAATCGGTGGAGCGGCTCAGTCGTCTCACGTCCTTACTCGTGGCTTGTCAGCCAAATCAATGAAAAAGACAAAGCGGCGAGTATCGAAAAAGTTGTCTTCCAAAAAGACGAGGTCGTTGGGCAAATTGTCAAAGGCAAAGACCCCAATCTCAGCACGGCAACACAATTTTCGGTTGTTTTACCAGACGCTCCTGATGCGCGAAGTTCGCTGTACGCGCAGCTCAGTAAAGCTGGCGTCAACTATGAGTTTCGTCGTCCTCTCCTCAGCGATTGGATGCAGACACTCCTTTCGATTTTCCTGTTTCCGGCATTGTTCCTTGTCATGATCTATTTCTTCTTCCTGCGCCAAGCACAGGCAGGAGGCAATCAGGCGATGAACTTCGGACGGAGCAAGGCACGTCGTATGACCGACTCAGTGCCGAAAGTTACCTTCGATGAAGTCGCAGGCGTTGAAGAAGCCAAACAAGAATTGCAGGAGATCGTCGAATTCCTGAAAAACGCTCGCCGCTTCCAAGCGTTGGGCGCAAAAATTCCCAAGGGCGTTCTGCTATTGGGACCTCCCGGCTGTGGCAAAACCATGCTGGCACGAGCGGTTGCCGGTGAAGCGGGCGTTCCGTTCTTCCATATTTCGGGTTCCGACTTTGTGGAAATGTTTGTCGGTGTCGGTGCATCCCGCGTTCGTGACCTGTTCGAGACCGCCAAAAGTCATCGCCCGTCTCTTATCTTCATTGATGAGATCGACGCGGTAGGACGCCAGCGCGGAGCCGGACTCGGCGGCGGACACGATGAGCGTGAGCAAACTTTGAATCAGCTGCTTGTCGAGATGGACGGCTTCGATCCGAACTCCGGCGTCATTATGATCGCGGCAACCAACCGCCCCGACGTTCTTGATCCGGCACTGCTTCGCCCCGGACGCTTTGATCGCCGTGTCGTTGTTGACGCGCCGGATGTTCTCGGACGCAAGGAAATCTTCAAGGTTCACCTGCGCGGCAAGCCGCTTGAGGACGACATTGACGTTGACACCCTCGCGAAACTGACGCCCGGCTTCACCGGAGCCGATATTATGAATGTCGTCAACGAGGCTGCTATTCTTGCGGCACGGCGCGACAAAGTAAAAATCTCCATGAGCGAGTTCGATGAGGCGCGTGACCGCGTTCTTATGGGACCGGAGCGCAAATCGCGGATGACCAACGAGAAGAAACTCAAGGTTGTCGCCTATCATGAGTTGGGACACGCCATCGTTGCGGCGAAAATCCCGAACTCTAAGCCAGTCTACAAAATCACGGTGGTTCCGCGTGGCATGAGCGGCGGCGCGACGTGGTATCTGCCCAAAGAAGAGGGCTTGCAAACTAAGCAGGATATGCTCGACGATATTGCTTCGGCACTCGGCGGGCGTGTCGCAGAAGAATTGGTTTTTGGCGACGTGACGACGGGAGCGGTCAGCGATCTCGATCATGCCACAGACTCGGCGCGGGCGATGGTTTGCGAATATGGTATGAGTGAGCGGCTCGGTCCGCTTCGCCTTGGACGCCGACACGGCAATCCGTTTCTTGGACGCGATATTATGGAAGATCGCGACTATAGCGAAGATGTAGCGCGTGCCATTGATGAGGAAGTGCGGGCGATCATCGATCAGGGCTACGAGCGAGCGCGGCGTATCTTGACTGATAACCGCGAGAAGATGGACGAAATCTGTGTCATTCTCTTGGAAAAAGAGACCCTCACCCGTGAGGAGTTTACGGCATTGCTCAGCGGCGAAATGACGGCAGACGATATTCGCAAGAATATGGTGGCTCCGCCTCCGCCCCCGAACATTGATGACAAGCCGCCGATGATTACGCCGCCCGTCGAGGAACCGCGTATTCAAGCGCGACTTCGCCCCGAACCGGCATAGTGCTATTCGTTTGCTTTATCCCCTGTTCTTATCAAGAACAGGGGATTTTTTTTAGAAGGTTTAAGCCTGATTTTGAGTGAGAACAGAACCGAAAAGTCAGCCAAGAAAGTGATTGTCAAGGAAATTTCTTTGTAGATTATTACGTAACAGTTCAGGGTTGTGGGAATTTTCGTTCAAAAACGCCTTGTGGCTCTCTG
>CAZPZP010000008.1:3981-20093 GCA_964591025.1 uncultured Chthonomonadaceae bacterium | reverse complement strand
CTACGATGCCCAAGTGGGGCGGTTCATCACCCGTGACACGGTGTTAAGCGAGCATCCCTATCTGTACTGCGACCATGACCCCGTCAACTTCGTTGACCCTGATGGACACCAGAAAGCCAAAGTGAAACAGGGCGATAATGGTCCTACCTTTGTTATTCCCTGTCCGATTGCCCCTTGGATCACGATAGAAACAACCATTCCATGGGACAAGATTTTCGATCCCAAATACAAACCGAAGTTCAAGGTCAAAATTTGGGGAAGGGAAATTCCCAAACTTGGTGATTGGATTGGAATCAAAATAGACCCTCCATCAGATCAGTGTCCAGTATCTTCTGGCGCACCACCCAACGCAACACCTCGGTTCTGACATTTATCGGTGTTTAGAGCATGGCTGACATCAGTTATTAAGATTCGCAATCTTAATAACTGATGTCACAGCAAAAGGAAAATCTTATGAAGAAACCTATCCAAATTCTGCTTATGTTTCAATTACTTTTACCTCTGAAAAGTTTAACTCAGATTAGAGAGGTACAATCTCTAAACTCTACAATTACAGTTCCATTTGTTTTCTCTCCCACAAAAACCGGAAATAAATTGATTGTCGAGGCATCTGTCAATGGAAGCAAGCCCATGCGCTTTGCGGTAGATACTGGGGCAAACATTCCTCTCATTCTTAAACCAGAAATCGCAGATAAACTGAATATTAAATCTCATCTCTCTAATTTAGAGGACAGCGACGGACTTTCCTTTGAAGTCGGTACAATCAAATCACTCTCCCTCTTCGACACGGACTCTCAGTCCTATCGGCAAATCCTCAGTTCTGGTGATGTCTATATTTATACGACTGCCTTCCGTCATGCAGACGTTTATACGGGCATCATTGGCTTAGAGACGTTGAAAAAGTTCGTATGTGAATTTGATTTCGACACAAAACGCCTGATATTGCATCCACAGGGGACACTGCCCACAACATATCAAAATATTTCCCCACTACCTCTCTCTTTCGAGACCCTCTGGTCTGAAGTCAAAATCAAGGACGGCGCACACGCTCTTGGTAGTTGGATCATCGACACCGGGCGTTGGGACAATGTTGCCGCCTACTCGCTCCAGCCTTCCTTCACCCCTCAAGCGTCAATGCCTACTGCGGTGAGTTTTCTCCATAAACAGTTGCCGGGCATCAAATATCTTATGGAGAATTTCCGCTTTGGGAAGCATTCGGTTCCGCTCGTCGAAGTTCAGTTTGCGCCAGAACAGCAGGAGAGTTATCTCGGAATGTCTCTGCTCAGTCGCTTCAATCTGCTGTTCGATTGGAAAAACAAGCAGTTGCGCTTATTGCCCCGCAAAGTGGAACCACTCCGTTTGCTCACTTCCTTGCTGGATGCCGTAGTTATCTATCGCGACGGCAAGTATCAGGTCACCATCGTAACGCCGGGATTACCATGCGCCGAGGCAGGGATGCGTGTCGGCGATGAGATTTTAGCCATTGATGGCAAGAAGTTGGAGCAGATTCCTTCTCATCTATGGCACTCCGTCTTTTACGGAGTGCCGGGAACTCAGGCATCTATTTTGGTGAAGCATCCCGACGGTAAAGAGCAGACCTGCACTTACATACGGGAATCGGCTTACGGAGTGGAAGCCTCAAAGGGGACAGGTATCGGCTTTAATCTCGTTTGGGACAAAGGAAAACTGCTCGTATACTCAACCCGTTATCGCTCCCCAGCCACTCGTGCGGGGCTGTTGGCAAACGATGAGATTGTCAATATTGACGGCGTTCCCGTCACGACTTTGGGTGAAGCGAACTATGGAAAGGCGTTGAGAAAGCCTGCGGGTGCTACGCTGCAATTTGAGATATTGCGGAACAAGAAACTGAAGACGGTTAATGTAACGGTTGGAGAATATCCGTAAGCGGCATGGCATAAACCTCAAAGTGGCAAAAACGTCGGACTGATGTGCTGGCGGCGGTGACGAGCGGCGAACTGACCGATGAGGAACACAAGGCGGCGGTGTCAGTCACTCTGCCGCCGTCAAGGGCGAAGAAAAACTTTCGGAAATTTTTGAGGTCATGGTTGTAAAACACCCCTTCCCGACGTACTATTATTGTAGGGACAACAAAATACAGACAGGCGTATCCTCTTGCTCACTCTTTGGGCGAGGGGATTTTTGTTTGCCTGTGGGGTGATTGGATAAGGGAAATGAAAGGAGAGAGGGACAATGAGACAACGCTTTCCTGATGTCAGCAAGTTTGGGGAAAAGTGGAAACGAGAGAACCGACAACGCAATGTCTATCCCCCGCCAAGCGACGGGCGGGAATGGATGCTCGTCGATGACGCCGCCAAACTCTACGGCATTAGCACCCATTCGCTGCTCCAAAAAGCGAGGAAACTTCAGTGGCAGCGCACCAGTGGTCACAACATCAAAACATGGCTACTCAAAGAGGACGTCATGCACTACTGGAATTTCCTCCAGAAGCGGGAGCGATGGTACAAGCGGCGGCTCCCCAAGTGTTGGGAACCCCAAGTCGGCGACATCGCAGGAATGGAACCAGAGCGCATCCCGCGCATCTTCTGGACAAGCAAACAGGCGGCAGAGTATTTGGGCGTCAGCGTGCATCGCATTTCCGAACTCGCCCGCAAAGGCAAACTCCCTGTCTATGTCCCCAACGGCACAGGACGCGGACGACAGCATTGGTACTCACCGACCAATCTGCGGAACCTCAAAGACGACGAGGAGCGGCAGAGAGGGCGGGCAATCTGGGAGAAAGGCAAAGAGACGATGCGGCAGGGAGGCGTGGCAAGGGAAGTTTACAGGGCAAAGCATCGGGCGCGGGTCTACAAAGATATTCCGCCCGGCTGGATCACGATTTGGGAAATGGCGGAGCAGCTCAACATCAGTTACAGTTGTGCCCATTGTCTGCGGCGGCGCGGACGCATTCTGTGCGAACAGTTTACAGGACATTGGGAGAAGCGGCGTCCGTGGTTTGTGCATGAAGACAGCGTGGAGGAGTATCGCGCCACCGAGCATTATCAGAAAACGCAGAAACAGGGCAAAGCGGCGGCGTTGTCCGTCATTGAAACGAGAGCAGAGCCGAGTGTTGCGGAGCCGTCTCCTTCACAGGAAACGCAGGGCAGAGCGGTACGTCCAGAACTGTCACTTGGCTATACTCGTGAAGAACTCTCCTTCGGCTATTCGCGTGACGATATGCCGGAATCGAGTATGACCATCGAGTGGTAACCTCTCTGCAAACCGAAACAAAAAACTCCCCTCTCCCACGCTTGCGTGGGAGAGGGGTTGGGGGTGAGGGAGGTCACTGTTTCTCAAACCTCAGCACGCCCTCCACATTCGCATCGGCAACAATCGTCTCGCCCTCCCGGAACTGCCCGCTCAGGAGTTGCTGTGCCAACGGGTCAGTAACAAGTCGCTGAATGGCACGCTTCAAGGGTCGCGCCCCATACACCGGATCATAACCCGCCAGCGCAATCGCCCGTTTCGCCGCATCCGTCAACACAAGACCGAGTTTCCGCTCCAAGAGACGCGCCTTCAGCAGTTCGAGCTGAATGTCCACAATCCCCTTGATCTGGTCAACCGACAGACTCTTAAAATAATATACATTCGTCTGCTTAATACAGCGATAAAGTATCTTTACATATCCTATTTTTCAACTACGCTGAAAGAAAATGTCAAAAATCTCTTCTAAGCATTCCATAAATGATCAATAGATAGTACAATGATCATTAATAGGAGATACATTATGGTTGGTTGGTCAGCAAGAGAATTATCTCGAATGACAGGGATAAAAATACCTACATTGCTCCATTGGATTGATGGTGGTTTAGTTAATCCTGAACAAGTAGGTAGAGGGCGCGGCGGGCATTCAATCGGAATGGCTGGTTTGATGGAACTTGTTGCCGTTTCCGAACTCAGGCAGGCAGGTTTTTCCTTGCAAGAAATCCGTCGTGCAGTAGATAATCTTCGAGAATTAACTGGACACGAGCGTCCGCTGGCTCAACTTACCTTAGTAGTCTGTGGAAATGATATTGCTTGGAAGAATGCCGATGAACTTGCCGATCTACCAATGAGTGCGCTCCATTATCCAGGACAGCGTTTGATGGTTTTGCCTGTCGGGAAAATGCACACAGATTTAGTCGAACGATTACAAGATTGTTCGATAAGCAAGCAAAATATCTCTTTAACAACAGTCAGATAGACGAGGATTGGTCATTAAATGGCGAATTATTTGGGGCGTAACAATTGGGACCCATCATCACCTGAAAGTTGGGCGCAAACGCTCGGATTAGTATACGTCCCTATGTTTAGTGGGGAGCGTTCAGATCATCATCAAGGGAATCATTCAGTTTTGCTTGACGGTTTGAAGGGAAGTTTCGCTCTATCAACACACGCCGATGAATTAATTTTCGATCAGGTTCCTTTGGAATGGTCTTGGTCGTCGAATATGAGACACACTGTTTTTGTCACAGAAAAAAAAGTTGTAGTGAAGCGGTGGGATTCACCTGACTCTGTTATTTCCAAGCCCCTCCCAAGCTCACCTGCAGGTGCATTTGAACTTTTAAGCGAGATTGAGGCAGCCCGAACTAATCGCTTGCCCGACGTTATTTCTCGTATGCTCAAGGCATTTAGGGCTATAAGAACAGCAATTGCTCCTTATTCGGGTGGGGCAGTCGAGGCTATACGTGTGTTCAATGCTCTCTTGCTTGGTTCAGAGCAAGCCCGTCTCGGCAAACTTGACTTGGATCAATGGAGCCGTTGCGATACTATCGCCCAAGCGATTACACTATCAGATGCATTTCATTCTGACGAACTTTCTGTCAATATAGGCAATTTACCTGTTGGAGCATTGCTTGACTTTTTCATCAATCCCGATCCAAATACAAACTACATTTTAGAACCGGATTTGCTCATTCGCCATGCAGCAGGACAACTTTATCAAGAAGCGCATTTTGAGATCGAAAGAGAAGCTATTCGGCAACCCACTTTGCCTGGAATAGCAGACGATACGCTCTATAAAGGAGTTAACAAACGCGATGCTCGCTTTACCCCTCCCTCGCTTGCTCGTACCATAGTGCAGCAAGCAATCAAAGCACTCACCAATTCCAATACATTGCCGCAATCCCTTTCTATTCTTGACCCTGCCTGTGGTTCAGGCATCTTCCTACAAGAAGCCATTCGCGAATTACTAAGCCAACAATATAGAGGCAAGGTTGCCCTGCATGGTTTTGATACATCAGAAATTTCTTGTGTCATTACAAAATTTTGTCTTGATAGAGCGGCTGAAGACGCCAAACAATTTGGTATTGATGTTTCAATTCATATTGAGCAACGTGATGCACTCATTGGAAATTGGGGTAAGCACGATTTTATTTTTATGAATCCTCCATTCCTGAATTGGCAACGTATGACTCCCCAAGAGCGTGATGCTACTACTGCGATACTTAAAGACCTTGCGTATAGGCATACGGATATTGCAATGGCGTTTCTTTGGCAGTCTGTTCAATCACTTACCCGCAACGGCTTACTTGGTTCTATTTTACCAAATCCACTCTTGAGTAGTGACAGTGCGACTAAATTGCGTGAAGCCATCTTGCACGAAATGAATCTTGTGCTGATTGGCAGTTTCAAGGGCTACAATTATTTTCCTGGAGCTATGGTTGAACCAGCCTTTATAGTTATGAGAAGTCAAAGTAGTCACAGTACAGAACAAACAGTTAAAATGCTAACTGCACAAGAGGGAACAGAGGATCTCTCACTTCGTTTACTACGACGTGGCTATGAGGAACTTTCGCCAGCATCGGGTGTAGAGATTTTACATGAGCCTGTTATTAACATCGACGCAGCAAAATGGTCGCCAAAAACGAGAGATCAAGTAGAACTCCTGCGAAAATTCAGTGAATGCAACTTACCTCAAGTGAAAGACTTATTTACTGTCCGGCGTGGGATAATTGCAGGTCAAAAAGATGCCTTTGTGTTATCAACTCAGGCGTTAAACGAACTGCCAATTGAAGAACGCAAGTTCTTTAGACCTCTGGCAGGTACTAAAACCATTATCGCTGGCAGAATAATTGCAGGACAGTACGTATTTTACCCTTATAATAATACAGGGTTAATTTTAACACTCGAAAAACTTGTTAAGGAAGCCGCACCACAATATTACAATTCTTACTTATTACCCTATAAAGAAAAACTTATTAGCCGTTCTGGAATCAATGTTGATGAGTGGTGGCGTTTGGCGTCAGAACGTACTTGGCAAAGAACCCGATTGCCCAAAATGGTGAGCAAGTATTTCGGTGATGCTGGCAGTTTTGCTTATGACGACAATGGACAATACATTATTGGGCAGGGGTTTGCGTGGCTTTGGCGAACATCAAATTTGTATGATCAAAATAAGGACATAATAACAGATACCGCCAATAGAGATGAAATTTCTATCGACTTTTATGACACGGATTTGCCCTGGGCATACGTTGCTCTGTTAAATAGCCAACCGTTCAGACAACTACTGTCGTTAAATTGCCCAAGAGTAAGTGGAGGACAATTTGACTTGTCAATTAGGTATGTTAACAATATCTACTTGCCTGACTTATCGGATAACAACCAAGTCTCAGGGCAGGTTGTTGAGCAGTTATCACAATTCGGACGCATGATTGGACAAGGTACTCTTGTTGGAGCGCAATTGCTCTCTGAAACTGTAGCCAATGCTTACGGCATTCCTTTGTCTGAATGGTCGTTGAAGTGAGTAAAGAAGCCGTGAGTAGAAATCATATTTCGCAAACAAGACCTCACACAACTTCAGCCCAAAAAATTACTCGCCTTCATACCAGTATTGCATCAAAGTTTCTGAAGTACCTTCCAGACGAAGTCATAATAGGAACTGACCGAAATAATTATGACAATTGGAAAAGGGCAGCACCTACGGATGAGCCTATACGCTTCTGGATGTGGGATAAGCAGTCAGATATTGGACAAACTATTGCACCGCGTAAAGGCGAACGCTTACCATGTCCTGTAGTGAGATTGGAAAATATAATACTTGGTGAAGTCCCTTGGGTTGGGTGGTATGAAGAGTGGCTTCCCTCTACATACAACCGTGGAGAATTTGAATTCAAAACAGCTTCGTTAACATTCTTTTGGGGCAGAGTAGCACAGTCAATAGATCAAATATTTCGAGCTGAATGGGTTGAGCCTTCTCATGGTTCTAATAATGCAGCAACACCACATTGGCATATCGATTGGGAACTTGCCGAATTAGGTAAATCGATGTCAGGCATTCATCTTGGTATGGCAGGTTGGGAATTTACAGGTGACGGTATCAAATGTTGGCAAAAAGGAGTTTATGGTGATTGGAATAGCATCAGCACTTGGGCAGAGCAAACCCTATTTTATGCCCAAAATCAACTGAAAAATTTTCCTCTTGTTTAGAATTGTTGATTTCGTTTTATAGTCGCCCCTCTCCCGCGCTTGCGTGGGAGAGAGGCAAATGAAGCGGTTCCCCCAAAACTTGGGGATGAGTGAAGTGTCCTACTCCCCCGTTTTCTTCTCAAATGTCAGCACCCCGTTGGCATCGGCATCGGCAACAATCGTCTCCCCCTCCCGGAACTGCCCGCTCAGCAACTGCTGCGCCAACGGGTCGGTAATCATCCGCTGAATGGCACGCTTCAAGGGTCGCGCCCCATACACCGGATCATACCCCGCCAGCGCAATCGCCCGTTTCGCCGCATCCGTCAACACAAGACCGAGTTTCCGCTCCAAGAGACGCGCCTTCAGCAGTTCGAGCTGAATGTCCACAATCCCCTTGATCTGGTCAACCGACAGACTTTGGAACACAATCGTCTCGTCCACACGGTTGAGAAACTCCGGGCGGAAATGCTCCTGCACCTGCTCCATCACCCGCCGCTTCATCTCCTCCCGCTCCCCCGTCAACGCCATCTCCCCAATGATGTGACTGCCGAGATTGCTCGTCATAATCACCACCACATTGCGGAAATCCACCGTCCGCCCCTGCCCGTCCGTCAGGCGTCCATCGTCTAAGGGACTTTCAAAGATTAGACCGTTCCATCGCATTGTCGGGTACTGAAAGTACCCGCCTCGGTGTCCTTCGGACGAGCGTCCTGCCGGACGCACCATGCAAGAACGGAACGGTTTAATCTTTGAAAGTCCCTAAGATTCATTTCAGCACTATGCTTCCCTTTATTCTCATCTTATTACAGTTGGACAAAGCATACTTTGGTAAAGTATACTTTGACAAGTCCTGATTGACCTTTTCACTTATTGGAGAGGGAGAAAACGCTTGTCTTTGCCAACATTGCGCCCTGAACCGTTTTTTAACCGCACCCACGAACTGACTGCACTGGATCGCGCTTGGAAACAGCGGAAACAGGGCGGGCAAATGACTCTGCTCTATGGGCGGCGGCGGCTCGGCAAAACCTTCCTGCTCCAACGCTATTTCACAGCGGGCATCACTGGAGCGGAAGAGCCGAAGCCGCACTGTTACTCTCTGGCACAGAACAGACAACTGCCGCCGGGCAACGGCTGACGCTGGCAGAGCAGCTGCTTGCCGCCCTCCCTTCTGAAGGCATCACTCCCGACGAACTGGCAGTCTCATGGAACGCACTGTTGCGGTTTGTTTCACAGGAGGTGCGAAGCCGAGAGGCAAACGCAGAACGGTTCGCCCTGATTCTCGATGAGTTTCCGTATCTGGTCGAACAGACGCCGGAACTGCCCTCAATTCTGCAAGCATGGTGGGACAGGGAAGGAGTCCATACTCCGATTTATGTTATCCTCTGCGGTTCGCAGCTTTCGGCAATGGCGGCATTGGGCAGTGAAAGTGCGCCGTTGTTCGGTCGCTTCAATGCCGGAATCTTTCTGCTTGATCCGCTCGGCTATGAAGATGTCGCCGCCTTCTACGCCAATGCGCCCCATTATGGTTTGACGGAAACCCTCACAATGTACGGTGTGTTAGGCGGAACACCGCGCTATCATGCTTTGGTTGATACGTCCCTGACAATGGACGCCGAAATTCCTGCGCTTCTTATGCAACCCCGCGCCGTACTGGAAAACGAAGTGAGATTCCTCCTTACCAGCGAACACCTGCGCGATACCGCCCCCTACAACGCTGTCTTGGGAGCCATTGCCACCGGACAAACACAATTCGGGCGCATTGGGGATAGAACGGGACTGGAAAAAAGCACTCTGTCGTTTTATCTCAAAACGCTGCGCGAACTCGGCTGGATACAACGGGTCTATCCGTTCGGCGAGACATCTGACCGCCGCGCCGTGTATCAAGTCGCCGATCCGTTTCTGACCTTCTGGTATCGGTTTGTTGCACCGCTTGCCAGTGCCTTGCAGTTCTCCGACCCTCAGCGCATCTATGCCGAGCGAGTCGCCCCGTTTCTTGCCGACTATATGGGCTTGCACGTTTTCGAGGAAATTTGCGCTCAGTGGCTCCGGCGATACGCACAGACGAAACTCGGTCTGACGATCAAAGAGTTGGGCAGATATTGGAGTCGGGACGGACGCACGGAACTCGATATCATGGCGGAACTGGAAGACGGCAGTTTTTTGTTCGGCGAATGCAAATGGAGCGCAAAGACGCCGATAGGACTGAATGTTTATAGTGAACTGCGGGCAAAGATTCTCAGTTTGCCGGAAGCGAAATGGCGCGACAGGGCGCATTGTGTTCTGTTCTCCGTCGGCGGCTTTTCGCCGGAACTGATCCACCTCGCTCAACAGCCAGAAGAACAGCTTGGGGATTTACGAAAAAATAATTCTTCCACTCTCATCGGGCGACTGAAGTCACTGCTACAAAGGCGCGAAGTCCACCTTCGCGGACGGGAAGATTTATTTTATCGCGAGTCCCTTACTCTTGTTGTCGGCAGTGAGCTTTTGTCGTAGCATTTCTGTAGCAGATTCGTTTCGTGGTTTTGTTCGGAGTGATGTCTTTGATTTTCGGGCAGAAAACCGCAACAAGAGACTGCGAATCGTGTCACAATGCAGTAAGGCAAATTGTGCCTTTTTGAGAGGACACACGCGGCGTGAGAAGAAACACAGGATATACGGTAGGCGGAATTTTAAGCGCGGGGCTTGCACTCTTCTGCGGAACCATCGGCTTCGCGGAAGAGAAGAAAGCGGACGCCAAAGTAACAGCAGAAGGCGAAGCGTTCTTCGAGAACAAAATCCGCCCGCTGTTGAGCGTGAATTGTTTCTCCTGCCACAACGAGAAGCAGCAGCACGGCAATCTGCGCCTCGATTCGCGTGAAGCACTGCTTAAAGGCGGCAAAAGCGGCGTTGCTATTGTTTTGGGCAAGCCGGAACAAAGTCCGCTCGTTGCCGCGATCCATTATGATGGCTCCCTCAAAATGCCGCCGTCCGGCAAACTCAAGCCCGATCAAATCACCGACCTGACCGCGTGGATCAAAATGGGTGCGCCGTGGACAGTCGCCAAAGCCGTCACTCCTGCGGGCAACGAGATGATTGTCACGCCGCAGAACCGCAATTTCTGGGCGTTTCGTCCGCTCCGCAAACCCGCTCCGCCGCAGGTCAAAAATACCGCATGGGTTCTCTCCCCGATTGATCAGTTCGTTCTCGCCAAATTAGAAGCCAAAGGGCTGAAACCCGCGCCTTCCGCAGACCGCCGCACCTTGATTCGCCGCGCCACCTTCGATCTCATTGGACTGCCGCCGACGCCCGAAGAAACAGACACTTTCCTTAATGACAAATCGCCGAATGCTTATGCCAAAGTCGTGGATCGCTTGCTGGCAAGTCCGCACTATGGCGAGCGTTGGGGACGGCGTTGGCTCGATGTCGCCCGCTATGCCGACTCCAACGGTCTCGATGAGAACAAAGCGTTTGCCTATGCCTATCGCTATCGGGATTATGTCGTCAAAGCGTTCAACGAGGACAAGCCATACAATACGTTTGTGGTGGAGCAGTTGGCGGGCGATCTCCTGCCGCCAACGGACAACGAAGAACTCAAAAATGACCGCCTGACCGCGACGGGATTTCTGGTGTTAGGCGCGAAAGTGCTTGCCGAACAGGACAAACCCAAATTCGTGATGGACATTGTAGACGAGCAGATCGAAGTCACGAGTAAGGCGTTTCTGGGCTTGACTATAGCGTGCGCTCGCTGTCACGACCACAAATTCGACCCGATCCCGACCAAAGATTATTATGCGATGGCGGGAATTTTCAAGAGTACCAAAACGATGAAAAACTTGGGGTTCGTTTCCGAGTGGAACGAGCGTACTCTGACTTCGCACGCCATTGAAGAGCAACGTAAAGCGCATCAGGTCAAAATTGATGCCGCCGAAACCGTTCTCAAAACCGCGCAGAATACCGGCAACCGTGAGATCATGACGCGGGTTCGCGCCGATATGAAAAAGTATCTATTCGCGGGTTGGGAATTGGCACGTCAGCCGGGAGCCTTCTCACTCGCCGAATCTAAGTCCAAAGCCAACGAATTTCGGCTTGTCGTCGAAGCCGAAAAGTATAGTCGCGGCAACGGCAACAAAGATTTCGAGAACTATGGCAAAAATATCGGCGTGATCCACACGACTCAAACCCCGACGTTTGCCGAATGGGACATCACGGTTCCGAACGCCGGAAATTATCAAATTGAGTTTCGGTATGCGTCCAGTGAATCGCGCCCTGTCGAGTTCCACATTAATGGCGCGAAGGTGCTGGACAAAACGGCAGAAGCGAACACGGGCAGTTTTCAGCCCGACGGTCAAAAGTGGGACGTGGCAGGAGTGTTCGCGCTCAAAGCCGGAAAGAACACGCTCAAAATCCACGGTGACGAGTCGATCCCACACTTCGACAAACTGTTGGTGGCGGCGGTCAAGACTCAGCCGGGCGTGACGAAAACCGCCGAGCAGTATGAGAAGGAACAGGGAATTTACCCCGATGTGCTGACCCGGTGGGCGACAGCACTCAGTACACCGCAAAACAGTCCTTATTTCTTCCCACTTCATTTTGTCGCGGAGCAGATTCAAGCCAATCCGGGCAAACCCGTAACCGTGCATTTCGGGCAGGGACTCACGATCAACCCTGTGGTTCGCGCCGAGTTCGAGGGCAAAACTTTCGCCGATACGCAAGCGGTTCTGAATCGCTATGCCCAACTGTTCGCGGAATCCGAGACGACGAGCGATGCCAAACTGCGCGAATGGGTCAAAGATTTTGAGAAGCCCGACGGTCTGATCGGCGTACCGGAAAAACCGTTCCCGCATTATATCGAGAAGGACAAGCAAGCGGTCAAGGTCGCCGAGGCAGAGGTCAAAAAACTCAAGGACGCGATGCCGAAACAGCCGATTGTCATGGCGGTAGAAGAGAGCAAAGTCGAAGATGTGCGCGTCCATTTGCGCGGCAGCACCGAGAGTCTCGGCGATACGGTTCCGCGCCGCTTCCTGACGGTCATTGCGGGCGACAAGCAAATTCCGCTCACCGAGAAGCAGAGCGGACGCCTTGAACTGGCGCAATGGATTGTTGATCCCAAAAACCCGCTTCCGGCGCGGGTCGCCATCAACCGAATCTGGCAGGGGCATTTCGGCGAGGCGTTGGTTCGCACACCCGAAAACTGGGGCTTGCTCGGAGATCGCCCTGTTCATGCCGAGATGGTGGACTGGCTGGCGTCCTCGTTCATTCAGCAGGGCTGGTCGCAAAAGAAAATGCACCGGCTCATCATGCTCTCCAACACCTACAAAATGAGTACGGCGAACAACGCCAAAGCCGCGCTTGCCGATCCCGAAAATCGCCTGATGTGGCGTATGGAAAGGCGGCGATTGGAGGCGGAACCGTTCCGCGATGCCATGCTGTTTGTGTCGGGCAAACTCGATATGACAATCGGCGGTTCACTGCTGACAACACCGAACAACGATTATGTCACCAACGATCAATCGGGCAATGGAGCGGGCTATAACGCGCCGCGCCGCAGTCTCTACCTGCCGATCATTCGCAATGCTCTGTTCGATATGTTTCAGGCGTTCGATATGGGCGATCCGTCTATGGTGGTCGCCAAACGCGCTACAACCACCGTCGCGCCCCAAGCCCTGTATGTCATGAATAATCCCTTCGTGTTGGAACAAGCAAAGGCACTTGCAGACGGACTCTTGAGCGATAAGGCGGCGACGGACACCAAACGTATCGAGCGTACGTATCTCAAATTGTTCTCTCGTCCGCCGCACTCTGCTGAGGTTGCAGAAGGCATTGCCTATCTCGCCAAATATGCCGCCGCACTCGAAGCGAAAGAGAAAGACGCCGACAAACGCCGCAAAATGGCATGGGACAGTCTCTGTCAAATTCTGCTCGCGTCCAACGAATTTATCTATGTGAACTGAAGGAGCAAACCTATGCCGGCAGCTTTGGCGGAACCGGCTCTGCTTTCATTTGAAGATTTTCTCGAACAATATGATGGCATTCATTGTGAATGGGTGGACGGGAAAGTAGAACTGATGTCGCCGGTCTCGCGTCTGCACCAAGAGATCAATGGTTTCCTGCTGGTACTGATGAATCTCTACGTTGTTGAGCATGATTTGGGAACGGTTTACAATCAAACTTTTATGATGCGGCTGCCGTCTCGCCGCTCTGGAAGGGAACCCGATATTTTGTTTGTCTCGAAAGAGAGAGAGCATCTCATTCGCGACAATTTCTTCGACGGGGCGGGGGATTTTGTCGTCGAAATCATCAGTCCTGAGAGCGTCGAGCGGGATCGTGTGACCAAACTGAATGAGTACGAAGCGGCTGGTATCGGCGAATACTGGATCATTGACGGCTGGAAAAAAGAGATTCTCTTTTACCAGTTAGGTGAGAACGGGCAGTATCAGCAAATTTCGCCGGAACCGGACGGCGTCTATCGAAGCAAAATGCTTCCGGGATTTTGGATCAATGTCGCTTGGCTGTGGGAGAATCCTCTGCCACTGATGAAAGCCTCGAAAAAATTACGTTTGCCTTGAGGAAAACTATTGCTATGTCGAATCACTATTGCGGAAATGAACAACGCCCTACTACTCGCCGTGAAATGCTGACTCAGGGCAGCGTCGGTTTTGGAATGCTGGCGTTGGCGTCGCTGTTTGGAGAAGAGGCGGGGGCGGCGACCTCTCCGTTGGCAGTCAAAGCCCCCCATTTCGCGCCCAAAGCCAAACGCATCATTTTTATTTTCATGCACGGCGGACCGTCGCAGGTGGATACGTTCGACCCGAAACCTCTGCTTACTCGTGACAGCGGCAAGCCGTTTCCGTTTTCCAAGCCGCGCATCCAGTTCGCGGCAACCGGAAATCTGCTTCGTTCGCCGTGGGAATTCAAGAAGTACGGGCAGAGCGGAATTGAAGTCAGCGACTTATTTCCTCATGTCGGGGGCTGCGTGGATGATCTCTGTATGATTCGCTCGATTCATGCCGACAATACCGCACACGGCGGGGCGTTGCTTCAACTTCATACGGGTTCCGATACGTTTGCGCGTCCGAGTATGGGGTCTTGGCTTACCTACGGCTTGGGAACTGAGAACCAGAATATGCCGGGCTTTATCACGATCTGCCCGACGCTTGGGCATGGCGGCGTACAGAACTGGTCAAGTTCGTTTCTGCCAGCGGCATATCAAGGGACGCCCATCGGCAACGCAAGTATTCCTGCCGAACGCGCTCAGATCAATTCGATTCGCAATCCTGAAACGGCGAAGGACTTGCAACGAATGCAGCTCGATATGCTCAAAAAGGTCAATACCGATCACTTACAACACTTCGGACCTGACCCGAATTTGGAGGGACGCATTCAGTCGTTCGAATTGGCGTTCCGTATGCAGACCGAGACGCCCGACCTCATGGATTTGTCGAAAGAGAGCAAGGCAACCCGCGATATGTACGGCATAGACGAAAAGCCGACGGATAATTTCGGGCGGCAGTGTCTGCTGGCGCGGCGGTTCTGCGAAAAGGGCGTGCGGTTCGTTCAGGTGTCGCACAGTTACAAGTGGGATCAGCACGGCGACCTGCGAAACGGACATACCAACAACGCGAAGGAAGTGGATAAGCCAATAGCGGGACTGCTCAAAGACTTGAAGGCTCGCGGACTGCTCAAAGATACGCTGGTTTTGTGGGGCGGTGAATTCGGCAGAACTCCAACCGCGCAGGGCGGCGACGGACGCGACCATAACCCGCACGGTTTTACGATGTGGATGGCAGGGGCGGGTGTCAAGCCGGGTTTTGTCTATGGCTCCACCGACGATTACGGCTATTTCGCACAAGAGAACAAGTGCCATATCCACGACTTGCACGCGACCATTTTGCACCTGTTCGGTTTGGATCATACGCGCCTGACCTATCGCTACGGCGGGCGTGACTTCCGCCTGACTGACGTTAAAGGCGTTGTCGCAAAGGATATTATCGCGTAATGGAGAGCGATTCGTTTCAACAATTGAACGCTGGCGATGATCTCACTCAATTTGATAATTTGACGATTTTTATCCCGACACAAAAAGAAATCTATGAGGGAAATGTCAGAGCCGGATTCAGACCGTAAGAGAAATGCTTGCCCGCTTGCCTAAGTCAGCGGGCAATCTCCTGCGGGTACAAGAACGTACCCGCCTCAAGTACAGTCGTCCTACGGACGAACCGCTTGGGAGATTTGCGTCTCCCTTGGAAATCTCTGCCCGCGGTGCATGTTATCGGAAGGCGACAACCTTACAGTTTGTGCGTCCGCAGGACGCCTGTTTTTCAGGCGGGTACGTTCTTGTACCCGCTGAGGAGAACATTTAGGTAAGAGAAATATCATGAGTTTCGAGGCGTTCGAGATAATTTTAACACCAATCGAGCAAGCCATAAGGCAATCACCCTGTTTGGAAGAAATCGCAAGGGAAATTCCTATGCGTTTTCCGGCGTTGCGCCCTGATACTGAAGAAATCTCGGAGGGGAATGTTCGCTGGTTCGTTTCGGAAACGGAATGCGGGCTGTTTCAGGTCGGAGTCTACAGCGACAGCGTGAGCGTAGTTCGGTTTTTAATGCGCTTCGCCTACTCCAATCCGCGCAGTGTATATGTGCCGTTTTGCGCTTGTGCATCTGAACTGATGGAAGTCTATCGCTTTGCGCTCCATGTCGGAGCCGAAGTTCCGTCAGATAAGA
>CAZPZP010000008.1:0-3881 GCA_964591025.1 uncultured Chthonomonadaceae bacterium | reverse complement strand
GATATGCAGACAACCGAAGAAATTGCCTTGAGACCGGGCGATGCCGTTGCCCGCTTTCTTCCTGCCGTTTTAGCACGTTAAACTTATGAACAAACGATATAGCACACCATTTTTCGCGGGATTGCTCGCGCTCGGCACGCTGACACTCGGCGCGATGGTCGGCTTCGCCGAAGATAAAGCCAAACCAGAAAACGACGCTCCAACGCCGGAACAAGTCGAATTTTTCGAGACGAAAGTTCGCCCGGTTCTGCACGACAACTGTATTGGCTGTCATAACGACAAGTCACAGCAGGGCGGCATTCGGCTCGATTCGATGGCGCAAATGCTCAAGGGCAACAGCGGCGGGGCAACTGTCGTCGCCGGTGAACCCGAAAAAAGCCCGCTCATGCACGTCATTCGCTATGATGGCAAGATCAAAATGCCGCCGTCTGGCAAACTCAAGCAAGCCGAGATTGACGCGCTCACCGAATGGGTGAAAATGGGTGCGCCCTATCCCGGCGTGAAAAAATCCGACCTGCTCAAAATGCCGAAGAACGCCGCCGAATTCTCGGAAGCGGCACGCAAGCACTGGGCGTTTCAACCGATTCGCAAACCCAAAGCCCCGACGGTGAAAAATACGGCGTGGGTCAAAACGCCTGTCGATCTGTTCATTCTGGCGAAATTGGAAGCCAAGAAACTCCCGCCCGCACCTCAAGCAGATCGCCGCACCTTGATTCGCCGTGCCTCCTATGACTTGACCGGACTGCCGCCGACACAGGCGGAGATCACCGCGTTCGTCAGTGACAAATCGCCCGATGCCTACGCCAAAGTCTTGGATCGTTTGCTGGCGTCTCCGGCGTATGGTGAGCGTTGGGGGCGGCACTGGCTCGATGTTGCCCGCTATGCCGACACCAAAGGTTATGTGTTCACCGAAGACATCAATTTTTATAACGCCTATACCTATCGCGATTGGGTCATTCGCGCCTATAACGAGGATTTGCCCTATGATCAATTCTTGATCAAGCAGCTTGCCGCAGACCGTCTGCCGCAAACCGATGACCGGCGCGACCTCGCCGCAACGGGCTTTATTACGCTGGGGCGTCGCTTTATCAATGACAGCAATCTCATCAATGATGACCGGATCGATGTTGTCACTCGCGGCACAATGGGCTTGACGGTGACCTGCGCCCGCTGTCACGATCACAAGTTCGATCCGATTCCGACCAAAGATTACTACGCGCTGTTTTCGGTCTTCAACAACACAGTGGAGACAGACCCGGCACCGATCATCTCACCGAAAGAGCAGCGTCAACCGTTCGAGGCACACCGCAGCAAATTGAATACCGCGACGGCAGAGCGTATTGCAATGATTCGCGAGCAGATGCGGCGACTGCGCGAAATCGGACAGAAAACACCTGACAAGCAGACGGAACCGGTTAAGAAAACACTTCAAGACCTGCGCGAAGATCAGCTGCCAAACGATGCACAATACAAAATTCTGGCGGCAGTTTTTACGTCAGAAGGAATGGCGAAAATCAAATCGCTTGATGAACAGATCGCGGCATTGAACGCAGAGAAACCGCCCGCCGTCGAGTACGGTATGGGCATTCAGGATCGGGCGCAGTTGGTAGGGCAAAAAGTTCACATTCGCGGCAATCCCGGAAATCAGGGAGCCGAGGTTCAACGCCAATTTCTCGCCATTTTGTCGCCGAAAGACCGCAAGCCGTTCTCCAATGGAAGCGGACGCCTCGAACTCGCCCAATCTATCGCCAGTGCCGATAATCCGTTGACGGCGCGGGTTCTGGTCAACCGTGTCTGGCTCTACCATTTTGGGCAGGCGTTGGTTCGAACGCCCGGCGATTTCGGTCTGCGCGGCGAAAAACCAACGCATCCCGAACTGTTAGATTGGCTCGCCGCGACGTTTATTCAGCAGGGCTGGTCGCAGAAGAAACTGCACCGAATTATTATGCTGTCGTCTGCCTATCAGATGAACAGTGCTGAAAATCCGAAGAGTTTTGCCGTCGATCCTGAGAACCGCCTCGTCTATCGGCAGACGCGCCAACGCCTTGATTTGGAAGCGATGCGCGATTCACTCTTGGCGGTTTCCGGTCAGTTGGACAAGACAATCGGCGGCAAAGCGGTGGAGATTACGCGCCCGCCGTTTGCCAAACGCCGCACTGTTTACGCCAAAATTGACCGCAACAATATCCAAGCCCTGTTTCTCACCTTCGACTTTGCCAATCCCGATATGAGTACGCCGACACGCCCAAGTACGACGGTTCCGCAACAGGCACTTTTCCTGATGAACAGCCCGTTTCTGGTCGAACAGGCGCGGGCATTGGCGGACACCATTCAGCAGCTGCCTGTGAAGCCGCAAACCGTCAAACTCGCCAACGGCAAAACCAAAACGGAGTCGGTGGAAGCGGCGCGTGTGCGTGCGCTCTATAGCCGCGTTTTCGCCCGAACACCGAACGCGAACGAATTGGCACTTGGCGAATCATTTGTCAAGCAGTCGGTTGCGCCGCGTCCTGCCGCCATTTGGCAGTATGGTTACGGCGGCGTTGAGGAGAAAACCGGGCGGGTGGCGTCGTTCACTCCCCTGCCCCATTTTGCAAAGGATCAGTATCAGGGAAGTTCGATATTTCCCGATCCGAAACTGCTCTATCTGCTTCTCAATGCTCAAGGCGGACATCCCGGCAACAGTCTGGTGCAAGCGGCAATTCGACGCTGGACGGCTCCTTTCGATGCCGTTGTCTCCATCAAAGGCACACTCAATCATCCCGTGCAACAGGGTAACGGCGTGCGCGGGCGAATCGTTTCCAGCCGTGAAGGAGTCTTGGCAGAGTGGACTGTCCATTACAAGCAAGAGGCTACGGAACTCACGAGCCTCAAAGTCAAAAAAGGGGACACACTGGATTTTGTTGTAGATTACAATGGCGAAAATAGCTTTGACGCCTTCACATGGTCGCCCGTTATCACCGAAGCCAAGCAAGGCGCGGTAAACGCCGCCAACCGCAGTCCGCAAACGTGGAATGCCGTTTCAGATTTCCGCGCCCCCGAACTTCAGCAGAAAGTCGCCGATACCATTTGGAGCCGCTATGTCCACGCACTTCTTATGACCAACGAGTTTACGTTTGTAGACTGAAGAGAAAATCATGCCGCCACAAATCGGGGTGCAGTTGTATTCGGTGCGCGAACAGTTGGCGCAGGATTTTGTCGGCACGATGAAGCGAATCGCTGAAATCGGATTTGCAGGAGTTGAAACCGCCTTTTTCGATGAGACCGTCAAGCCGAAAGAGGCAAAACGGCTCTTTGATGATTTGGACTTAACCGTCATCGCCGCGCATTGCCCGATGCCGTTGGGAGAGCAACAGGAATTCACGCTGTCTCTCCTCGACGATTTACAGTGTCAAAGAGCGATATGGCATGGTTGGGCGGAAGATGCCCGCTATCAGACGCTCGCGGGTATCCATGAACTTGCCGCACTTTATAACGAAGCAAATTCTGTCTGCCGCGCCAACGGCTTGACCTTCGGACTGCATAACCATTGGTGGGAATTTGAGCAGACGGAGGGCGTTCTGCGCTTCGATTCTCTGCGTCCGCTTCTCGACTCCACAATTTTCTTTGAGCTGGATACCTATTGGATAAGGACAGCGGGGCAGAATCCGGCACAGGTGATCATAGAACTCGGCTCTCGTGCGCCGCTTCTCCATCTCAAAGACGGACAGGCAACACAAGAGGGCGTTATGGTTCCGATTGGAACAGGAAGTATGGACACGCCCGCGATTGTTCGCGCCGCCCAAAATACCGCCGAGTGGCTGATTGTCGAACTCGATGCTGTAGAGGGCGACATTTTCGACGCCCTCACACAAAGTTATCGCTATCTCACTTCACAGGTTTGA
>CAZPZP010000007.1:12554-20310 GCA_964591025.1 uncultured Chthonomonadaceae bacterium | reverse complement strand
CTAAGTGTTTCGCTGTTCGTCTATGTAAACGAGCAGGATTTGAATAATGTACAGAGTATGCTTGTACAGGGTGCTGACCCGAATGTTGAAGTTAATGGCATAAATGCTCTGCAAGCAGCTAAAGCCTTAAAAAGAGAGGATATTGCTCAACTCCTTATAAAATATGGTGACAAACAGTGAATGCTCTATAAAATCCGCTTAAACTTCTCTTGAAAATAAGTCTTAATCCTTCAAGGTCAAGCAGTCAACACAACGGCAAACGCGCTCCGCCAGATGATATGGTGGAGCGCATTTTATTCAGAAGGGTGCGGCTTATTTCGAGTAGCGGCGTGCGCCTCGGAACCGTTGATTGTAGTAACCGGAGTTCAGCGAGTCCACGCGAACGCCACCGGAGCGGCGGCTCGACGCATGAACGAACTTGCCGTCTCCCACATACATTCCAACGTGTGAAATGCCGGGCGTCACCGTATGGAAGAAAACGAGGTCGCCCGCCTTGAGATTGGCTTTGTCCACTTCCTGACCCATAGTCGCTTGAGCGCGTGCGGAGTGGGGCAGATTGACTCCCTTTTGGCGGTACAGGTAACTGGTGAAACCCGAACAATCAAAACCGCCTCGCGCACTGCCGCCGTAGCGATACGGCGTGCCGCGATAGGAATAGGCGGAGCGGACAATATCGGTGTTGGCTCCCGGCGCAGAGGCTTCGGGGGTATATCGCTTCGCCACACGGGGAGCAGAACGCACAATCTTTGCAAGTTCGCGCTTCTGTCTGGCGTCTCGACGGGCTTCGGCAACCTGTTTGGCATACGTTGACTTCCAAGCGCGATCATTGGCGCGTTTGGCAACAGTCTTCCATTTCGGGGCAGCGGTTTTGACGACGGCTTTTTTGGCAGAGGATTTCGGGGGCGTCCATTTGACAAGATGCTTGATCGTATGCTTGATCGTTTTTGGAGCGGGTTTTGCGGCTTTGACCGTCCATTTCACGGGTGCGTTCGTTTTTCGGGACTTCGCTGTTCGAGCGACAGTCTCTTTTTTGACCGTAGGAATAAGAATTTTCACGCCGTCACGCAGTTTGTCGGCATTTTTGAGACCGTTCCATGCGGCGATTTCTTTGACTTCGACATGATACTTGCGAGCGATACTGCCCAGCGTTTCGCCGGATTTGATAGTATGTCGCTGGTGCGCGGAGGCGGAGAGGCTGACGGCAAGCAGAGCCATTGACAGAGACGCGAGCGGGAGTCGCGTCCAAAGGGTTTTCGTCCGGTTCACAGTGATCGATCCTTCCTTGACGTGGCATTGTCTCTGACGTGGAGACACGCCGCGACAGGCATCCTGACCTGTTCTAGACTTCATAAAGAATAATTGTCAAATCATTGGAGATTCAACGACGCGGCAGAGGTGGTGCTTGTCTGCCGGATGTGTGGCGTATCACGGAGTTTCTGTGATCTATTTCACACATTGGGTTTTCGGTCTGGGAATCTTAACCCATTTCGGCAGGCAGAGTCAACAGTTTCGGAGAAAAAAAGTGATTGCCGCCACACTTTTCTGAATCTTCTTCGTGAAACGCCCCGTCTCACTCCCTGCGTATGTTATACTTTAAGGGAAAGAACGCAAGACAGAACGAGGCGCAAGAAATGTCGGTGGCGCAAGTGCTCAAAGCACTGCCAACAAGCGGAACATGGCTGGGACTGCTGGATATTCTGGTGGTCGCCTACCTCATTTATCGTCTGCTATTGTTGGCACGCGGTTCGCGTGCGCTCCAAATTTTGGGCGGAATTGGTACATTGCTGGTCGCCCTCTTCGTCAGTGATCGCCTCCAACTCGATACGCTGAACTGGCTGCTGCGCCAAATTGTCCCGCTGGGTCCTGTCGCCATCGTGATTCTCTTTTATCCCGAACTGCGTCATGCGTTGGAAGAGTTTGGACCGCGATTCTGGCAGCGCGGCTTGACCCTGCTTCAAGGCGAAGACTCGACGGAAGCCGTTGGCGATGTGGTCGCAGCCGTCACTCTGCTGTCTGCCAAACGCATTGGGGCGTTGATCGTCTTCGAGCGACAAACCGGACTCGACGAAGTGATCGAAACCGGAACACGCATGGACGCCGCCGCTTCCATCGAACTCTTAGAGACCCTATTCTATAAAGGAACGGCTTTGCACGACGGCGCGGTTGTCATTCGGGGCGGGCGAATTGTCGCTGCTGGCTGTATCCTGCCCCTGACAGATCGCCCCAAAATAGATGCCGCTGTTCATACCCGCCACAAAGCCGCGCTTGGAATGTCCGAGAACAGCGATGCCGTAGTCGTCGTCGTTTCAGAAGAGACCGGCATTATTTCTATCGCTGTTGACGGCAATCTGTTGCGCGGATTCAAGTCCGATTCCCTGCGTGACCGTCTGTTGCAGCTGTTGCAGCAAACGACATCGGAACCCAAACCTGCCAGAGCCAAGCAGCAGAAACGAAAGGCGTCCTGAGATGAGTGTCATTCAACGCCTCCAATCGCCGCTTCCGCCGCCAAAACCCAATCGGCGCGATCCGTTCGCGTTGTTGCGGCATAATTTCCCGTTGAAAATGATCTCGGTTATCGTCTCGGTGCTGCTGTATTTTTTCGTGCAATCGGAGCGCAATCCGTCGCTGACAAAGGCATTGGTTGCCCAAATCGTCATTGAGAATCTGCCGCCCAACACAGACGTAAAGAACCAAGATCAGGTTATGGTCAGCGTCACGGGGACACGCGGGGCCGTCGAACGCCTTAAAGATAACGACATTCGCGCAGTTGCCGACCTTTCCAGCATCAAGGCAAACAACGAAGATGGACAGTTGGTGCGCGTCAATTTCAAGGCGGTCAATGTGCCGCCCGGAACCGTGCTGACCTTCGAACCGCCAAACCGAATGGTCAAAATGCAGATTTTTCAGCCGGAATCTCGTTTGATGGCGGTAGAAGCAAACTTCCCGCAGGAGCCTGCCGCCGGATTCGAGTACAGCAAGCCCGAAGTGAAGCCGAGCCGTATCAAAGTGCGCGGGATGCCCGACGCCGTGCGAAAAGTGACCAATTTGATCGTCATCGCGACACCGATAGAACCCGGCGGAACTATCGAGGGAATGTTCCCTGTTTTGGCGCGTGATGCCAAGGATAAGCCCGTCGAAGGAATCACTTTGGAGCCGAGCATGGTGAAGGTGACGGTTGTGCTTGTTGCCCGCCCGCCAATGAAAATCGTGCCGATCAGCCCGAATATCATTGATTTGCCGAGTTTGCCATATCGTCTTGAAGATGTGCGCGTCATGCCCAATCAAGTGCGGATCACCGGACGACCCGAACGCCTCAACCAAATCGGCACGCTCGAAACGGAAGAGGTTTCCGTTCGCGATATGACCGAAACCCGCACTATCGAAGTGGGATTGCAAAAACCCGTAGACGCGGCGGTTCAGGATATGGACGGCAAGCCGATCAGCAAAGTGCGCGTACAGTTCGTGATTCGCCGTTCCAATATCACCGCACCGCCGCCGATCACTGTGCCGCCCAACAAAGACGTGCGCGATAATGGGGCAGGAAATATCAATCCTTAGCACGAATTTACAAACGATGGTTACTCCCGCTTCACAACCGATACTTGCGCCCGCGCACGACGCGACGCGCACCGTCTGCACTGATGAGCCGACTCTTGAAGAGAACTTAACGGCACGCCCGATTACGGCGTTGTTTGATGGGGCGTTCGATCTCTATCGGCGGCATTTTCTCAAATTGGCGATGATTGTCGCAGTTGGATTTATTCCGCTTCAGATCGTTCTGCACGCCATCGTCAACTTTTGGCTGCGTCCGTGGTCGGTGAAAATTGACAGCATGGGCGAAGAGGATCAAATCACGCAAGCCCTGTTGATCGCTTTGGGATACTGCTTCACGGGCTATCCGCAATACGGCGTTCCCGGCATTTTTTCGCTGTTGGCATTGTTGGTTTTGAGTGCGCCCGTTGCAGTGGGAGTCGCCGCTGCCCTGCATGGCGAACCCGTCCGCGTGCGTGTCGCCTATTATCGCCTTCGCCGCGTATTACTGCGTTTGATTGGCGTTTGGACGGCGGCAATTACAGGAGGGATCGGAATCGTTCTCGGCTCGGTATTCATTTTGTCGTTCGTTTTGGGCTTGATTACTCTTGCGTTTGCCTCTGCGATGCCGGATGTTGTAGGTTATATTATTGTTTTCTCGATGATTATCGTTCCGTATGTGCTGGTCGCGGGGTTTGTGGCGCGTGTATTTCTGCTGGCGTCGCCGCTGATCATTCTCGAAGGGCGCACTGCCGGTGAAATTCCGACGCGCAACGGACAGCTGCTTAAAAGGATGAAATGGGGCAAAGTCTGTGCGGCGACGATTGCATTTCCGTTGATCGTTTTGGGCTTGCGGTTTTTCGTTTTGGGCGGCATGGAGTTCGTTTTGGCGGCATTCAAACTCGCGCCGACAATCAACTTCGCGGTGGAGAGTCTGCTCGCTTCATTGATCTATTTCTTTTTCGAACCGTTCTGGATGATCTTTCTCACGCTGTTGTATTTCGATGGGCGCATTCGGCGCGATGGTTATGATGTCTATCATATGGCGGAAGCATTGCAGCCGCGACGGGAGGATACGCTATGAGCGATCCGGTCAAAGTCCGCACCGACCTCAAAGAAATTCTCGCCCGCAGTGAGTTTCAGACCGCCGACAATGGCGAGAACAATCCGCTTCGTGAAGCGATTAAGTTTCTACAGAGAGAGTGGGACACGTTCGTAGAATGGTTCAAGAAATTGTTTGATTTCGCCTCGCAATACGGGACATTGGGACAGACCGTTGTTTATATCATCGTCGGGTTGATTTTGGTGGGGGCGGCGTGGCTGCTGGCGAAGATTCTGCGCCAATACTTCCAAAATCGCGCCCTGAACTCTGTTTCCGAACACACCGTTTTCGATATTGACGAACCCGAAGACCAAATTTCGCATGACTCGAATGTTTGGCTCACAGACGCCGAGGGAATGGCAAACCAGAACGATTATCGCCGCGCCTATCGCGCCGTGTTCGTGGCACTGTTGATGCACTTCGAGGCGGCAGAGATTTTGGCGTTCGAGCGCGGCAGAACCAACGGCGAATACTACAATGCTGTGCGAACCAAAACGCCGAAAGCCGCATCGGACAGTTTTCGCCACTTCGTTCTTGGATTCGATCATCGCTGGTACGGCAGTGAACCGACTACCGAATCCGATTATCGGCAAGCATTGAAATTCTATGCCGACATCGAGCAAGCCCTTGCCCCAAAGCCCCAAACTTCCAACGCTGCGCCTGTCGCAGAGGGAGCCTAAACGATGCGAAACCGACTGCGCGGCGGACGCGAAATACTGGGCATCTTTCTGCTGTTTGGGCTATTCTTGATTTTCGTGATCTACTCCGAACGGATCGCGCAGGAGACAACGCCCGCCGCAACGCCGAGTATGCACAACGCCAAAGCGGGCGGCGTCAAAGCACTGAATTTGTTGTTGGAACAGCAGGGTTACAAAGTTGCCGACTTGCGGAGTCCTTGGAATACGCTCCAAAACTCGGCGGGTCTGCTGATCGCCATCGAGCCATTCGAGAGAACGCGCCCCGTTCTTGAAGGCGAGATTGCGGCACTGACCCGATGGGTACAGAACGGCGGACATCTGCTATATCTCGTTGCCGCGCCCGAACGCCCCTATGATCCCAAAGATTCGCTGACGGGCGATATTGCTGTCATTGGATCAAAACAGACCGCGCCGACGCAGATCAAGCCGAAGTCCGAGTTTGCTGCCGATCCCGTGATGCAAGGGGTTGCATTACTCAATATCGGGGGACCTGTGCGGTTGCAAGCCAAAGCGGGCAGTCCATATCGCGTTTTGGCACGGGACAAAGACGGCAATCTGATCTTGGAGAAAACCGTTGGCAAGGGCAAATTTTGGGCGATAGCGTCCACATCGCTCGCCTCGAACGCCGGAATTCGTGAGGATGACAACGCGGTTTTTCTTGTCAATCTCGTCACTGCCGCCGTCGGAACCACAAGCAAAACGGTCTTATTCGACGAATATCATCATGGCGTGGGACTGCTCGACGCGCCCGGTTCGGGAGAACGCGGTCTGCTTGCCGCTACTCCGCTCGGCATCAAACTGGCGGTCTTGCATCTTCTCTTATTGACCGTCTTGGTCATCTATAACGGCAACCGTCTTTTCGGCAAACCCAAACACGTTCCTGTTCCGCAGTATCGTTCCAGCACCGACTTTTTGGGTGGAATGGCGCGTCTCTACAAGCGAGCCGGAGCCACCGATATAGCAGTCGGAGCGATGCACCAAGCCTTTGTCCGCGATTTGACCGCGCATCTGCTGCTGACGCCCGACGCCCCGATAGACACGATAATCGAGCGCACGCGCCAACGCTATCCCGTCGAACCAAATGCACTTGGGACTTTACTTGCCACCGGAGCCGCCGCACAAGCCGGAAAGCGCGTCAGTACAGCGGAAATGATTCGCCTCGCCGAACAATACGACACTCTCAGGAGGAAACTCGACCTTGCCGGAAATGGATAACGGCGTGCCTATTTTGCCGCCTCTGCCGAACACGCCCAACCCTCAACCGGAGCCTGTTCCCTTCACTTTTGAACTGGAAAAGGCGACTGTCGCCCCTACGGAAACGGACACCTACGCGCCAACCATGACGCAACTCATGCCGCCGATTGCGCCGCTTCCGCCGGATATTCCGATGATGCCGACTGCGCCGATGGTCGTGCCGGTTGCGCCGCCGCCGTCTGTTCCGACACAAACCGCGTGCCAGCGTCTCGCCGAAGCCATCCGTGTTGAGATGCACAAGGCGGTTGTTGGGCAGGATGAACTTGTCGAGATGCTGACGGTTGCGGTTTTGGCGGGCGGGCATATCCTCCTTGAAGGTGTCCCCGGCACGGCGAAAACCCTGTCCATTCGCACACTCGCACGAATTTTCGATGTCTCGTTTGCCCGCGTTCAGTTCACGCCCGATCTCATGCCCTCCGATATTCTTGGAACCAGCATTTTCGACCCGCGCACGCAGGATTTTCATCTCAAAAAAGGTCCTGTTTTCGCCGGATTGCTGCTTGCCGACGAAGTCAACCGCACGCCTCCGAAAACGCAGTCGGCACTCCTCGAAGCGATGGAAGAGCGGCGCGTCACCATTGACGGCATTTCGCACGATCTGCCACAGCCGTTTCTGGTTTGTGCGACTCAAAACCCCGTCGAATACGAAGGAACCTATCCGCTGCCGGAAGCCCAACTTGACCGCTTCATGCTCAAAGTGACGATTGCCTATCCCAGTGCCGAAGAGGAGCAGAATATCCTCGAACGGGTTCAGGGCGGATTTCGGGCGCAGAACTTGGATACGGCGGAAGTCCATTCCATCATAACGAATGAAGGCTTGACGCCCTACTATGATGAAATCGAGCGGGTTCGCGTGGAGCCGCAAGTGTTGCGCTATATCGTCGCCATTGCCCGCGCCACCCGTGAGAACCGCCACTTGACTTTGGGAGCCAGCCCGCGTGCCGCCATTATGCTCTTGCTGACCTCGAAGGCACTCGCCGCCATGCGCGGACGCGACTTTGTGACGCCCGACGACATCAAAACGCTCGCCCGTCCCGTTCTGCGTCATCGCCTCATGCTCAAGCCCGAATCCGAGATCGAGGGCTACGATACAGATCGCCTTATCGAAAGCATTCTGCAAAGCGTGGAAGTTCCGCGCTGAGTGGGTGATTGGGTTGGTTGGTTATTGGGT